>JBBDRH010000355.1:0-3957 GCA_040905645.1 Actinomycetota bacterium | reverse complement strand
ATCGTGCTCCGAAAGTACGCCCGCAACTTTCCGATCGGCCAGGTTCACGTCGTTGGGCCACTTGATCGACGATTCAACCTCCTGGTCCGCCAGCGCCTCACACAGAGCCACCGCGGCGGCGAGGTTGATCAACCCCAGATGGCTCGCATCGATTCGAGGACGAAGGATGAGCGTAAAGAGAAGGCACGTGCCCGGCGGCGCGAACCAGGATCGACCCAGCCTTCCTCTGCCCGCCCTCTGGTAGTCCGCAACCACCAGGCAGCCCTCGCGCGCCCCTTCCGAGGCCCAGCGGAGAGCGTCCAAATTCGTCGAATCGGTCTCGGCCAGGAACCGCACCTGGGGCACCCACGAAGGGACAGCGGCAGCGAGAGCCTCCTGATCCAACCGGTCCGTTTGCACAGGGTCAGCATAAGATTCGCACTACCCACCATGCCGAAGATCACCAAGGTCCTTGTTGCCAACCGGGGCGAGATCGCCATCCGTATCTTCCGCGCGTGCCGTGAGCTGGGAATCCCGTCGGTCGCCATCTACTCCGAGATCGACCGCACCGCGCTGCACCTGGAGTTCGCCGACGAGGCCTACTACGTGGGCGAGACCCCACCCTCCGAGAGCTACCTGAACGTCAAAAGGATCCTCGGGGTGGCCAGGCGGTCCGGCGCCAACGCGGTGCACCCGGGCTACGGGTTCCTCGCCGAGAACGCCGGTTTCGCCGCCGCCGTGATCAAGGCCGGGCTGATCTGGATCGGGCCCCCGCCGAGGGCAATCGAAGCCGCGGGCGACAAGCTGTCTGCCCGGAGCATCGCGGCCCGGGCGGGCGTCCCGAGCGTGCCCGGAAGCGGCGATCGGATCGCCGGTCCGGAAGCGATCGGCCCGTTCGCGGACGAGCACGGCTGGCCGGTGGCCCTCAAGGCCGCCAAAGGGGGCGGCGGCAGGGGCTTCCGAGTGGTTCACGGCCCAGGCGAGGCGGCCGGCGCGTTCGGGGGGGCCTCCCGCGAGGCGGAGCTATCCTTCGGCAGCTCCGAGATTTACATGGAGCGTTACCTGGAGAGCCCTCGCCACATCGAGATCCAGGTGATCGCCGACACCCACGGCAACGTGCTCCACCTAGGGGAGAGAGATTGCTCGCTCCAGCGCAGGCACCAGAAGCTCGTGGAGGAGTCGCCCTCCCCCGCCTTGACGCCTGAGGTGAGGGAACGGATGGGTGAGGCCGCGGTAAGGTTCGCCCAACAGGTGGGCTACTCATCGGTGGGCACGGTGGAGTTCTTGTTCGAGCAGACCGACGAAGGGCCGCTCTTTTGGTTCCTCGAGATAAACACCAGGCTTCAGGTGGAGCACCCGGTAACCGAGATCGTGACCGGCATAGACCTCGCCCAACAGATGATCCTGATCGCCGAGGGTGAACCTCTGGGGTTCGATCAGAGCGACGTAACGCTCAGAGGGCACGCGATCGAGTGCCGGATCAACGCCGAAAATCCCGCCCTGGACTTCCTGCCCAGCCCCGGCACGATCACCGAGTACGCGGAGCCGGGCGGCCCGGGGGTTCGGGTGGACTCGGGCGCCAGAGCCGGCACATCGATACCCCCGAGCTACGACTCGCTGATCGCCAAGCTCATCTGCTACGGGCAATCGCGTGAGCAGGCGCTCCGCCGGACCCTGCGAGCGCTGAGCGAGTACCGCATCGAAGGCCTCGTCACCACCCTCCCCTTCCACAGGCTGGCGCTCTCGAGCGAGTGGTTTGCCAGCGGCACCTTCACCACCAAGACGGTCGAGACCGAGCTCGACCTGCGCTCACTCGAGGTGGGAGCGGCCGGCGGGGTGCAGCCAGAGCCACCCCCGCGGGTCGTGTCGGTCGAGCTGGAGGGCAAACGATTCGAGGTCAAGTTCCTTGAGAAGCCGGATCCTGCCGCCGCACGCGCCAAGCCCAAACCACCCAAGCTCAGGCGCTCCGCGGGCCAGTCCGGTCAGGGCGATACTCTCACCGCCCCGATGCAGGGCACCATCGTCAAGCTCCTCCGGCAGGTCGGAGACCCGGTCAAAGCGGGGGACCCGATCATGGTCCTGGAGGCCATGAAGATGGAGAATATGATCACGTGCCACATCGACGGCGTGGTGAAGGAGATCAAGGTCAAGGCGGGCCAGACCGTGTCGGTCGGCGGAGAGCTAGCGCTGATCGAGGCCGAGTAGGTCGGCTTTCATCGCTTTGACGATGCGCTTGAAGTCGCCGGAGGTGATCTCGAACAGCCCCTTCCGGAACTGAAGGCCCCACCGATAAGGGTCCGGTATGAACTCCAACTTTTCGATCAAGGGGCGGATGGGGGCGGTCTTGCAGTCGAAGAAGATCACCCGCCTTTGCCAGGGGTGGAAAGAAAGTCCCATATCGACCTGAAAAGGCTCGTCGTCGGCGACGGTTCCCACGGCGGTGAACTCCTGGAGGCTCTTGCCGCCCTCGAACTTGGTCTGTGGGGAGTAGAAGACGACCATGTCTCCCTTGGAAAGGTTCCTCAGGCGCGCGTATTCGCCGTGGTCCGCCTGCATGAATCCTCCCTCTTCCCCGGCCTTGACGTGATCTAGGGAGAGCGTGCTGACCCAGTACCTCATCGCTCCAACCGACAATAGCAGTACACAAACTCTTGTTCCGTTCCCCAGGGCGTCATGTGGTTCTCGGTGCGGCTCGACACCTTCTTGAAGCCGGCGCCGAACTGGTCGTGCAGTCCATCGGCGCTGTAGCGAGCCACGTCCAGGCCGCTGCACTTCTCGGGCCCTTCCTCCCCGAACGTCGCCACCACGATGTGCCCATCGACCTTGAGCGACCGGTGGACCGCGGCGACGTAGCTCTGCCTGGCTTCGGGCTCAGTAAGGAAATGAAAAACCGCCCGGTCGTGCCAGAACTCGTAGTGGGCGGGCGGCAGCTCGACGGATGTCACGTCGCCCACGATCCAGGTGACCTGTCCGGCTCGTTCGCCGAGGCGCTCCTTGGCGCGGTCGATGGCGGTGTGGGAGATGTCCAGGACGGTGACCTCCCGGTGGCCGAGATCGAGCAGGTCGTCGACCAAGGTTGAGGATCCGCCTCCGACATCGATGATCGGGGCATCCGGTCCCAGCTTGGCATCGATGATGAAGAACAGGGACCGCTCGAGGTGGGGCCGGTACCAGCTGACCTCATCGGGAGACTTGGTTTCGTAAACCCTTTCCCAGTGCCGTTCCGGATCCATTCACCTACTGTAATCCTGATTTGACCTTATCGATATTCGATGCTATCGTTTATCGATATTTTCGAGTCTCGATAAAGGAGAACAAGGTGAACCAGCAGATGAAGTCCCGCAAAGCCGGCGCCCTGTACACCATTCTCACGGCAGTCCTCATCTTTGGTGTCGTCCTCGGCATCGCAGGAGTGGCGTCCAAGTACAGCAAGGCATTCGGTGACGGGGGCACTCTTCAGGTCGCGGCCAAGGTACATCCCGAGAACCTGGACACCTTGGAGCTCCCCAGCGGGCTGGAGGCAGCTCAACCCATTCCGGTCATCGTGAACGTCCAGGATCCGAGCGCGTTGCAACTGACGCTGTCGACCATCGTGGAGCTGATCCCTTGGATCATTGGGATCTGGGCGCTGCTGATCCTGCGGGCGATTGTAGGTTCGATCAAGAACGGCGATCCCTTCGGCAATGCCAACGTCGGGAGGCTGAGGAAGCTGGGAATGATCCTGCTGGCGTTCCCCCTGGTGGCGATGCTGCTGTCCTTCCTGGTCGGGGGCATCCTGGATTCAACTCCTAATGCCGGCTTGCTGAACAACTCCTTCTCACTCGACCTCGCCCCGGTGGCAGCCGGCCTCGGAGTGCTGGTGCTGGCAGAGGTCTTCGCCCACGGCGTCAGGTTGCGCGAAGACATCGAGGGGACGGTTTAGCATGGCCACCCCGATCGAACCGGCTGAGACCGAACATCGCATCACTGTCCATCTCG
>JBBDRH010000354.1:0-3981 GCA_040905645.1 Actinomycetota bacterium | reverse complement strand
TGAGCCCGGCCACGCCGGCAGCCGCCTCGAGATGCCCCACGTTAGCTTTGACCGACCCGAGCGCACACCGACTCTCTCCATCCCGGGGCCGGCCGACCGTTGCGGTCAGGGCCTCCACCTCTATGGGGTCGCCGATGGGCGTGCCCGTGCCGTGTGCCTCGACGAACGAAATCTGTGCCGGGTCCAGTCCGGCATCGTCCAGCGCTTTTCGGATCACGCCGATCTGGGCCGCGGCGTTCGAAGCCGAGAATCGGGTTCCCCGGCCGTCCTGGTTCATCGCCGTTCCGTGGATGACCGCCAGGATGCGGTCGCCATCGGCGACGGCATCGCTCAGCAATTTCAGCACCACGAATCCGCAACCCTCCCCCCGGCCGAAGCCGTCCGCGGTGTCGGCGAACGCCTTGCAGCGGCCGTCGGGCGCCAGGACTCCCCACTCGGACAAGAACACGGTCATGTGCGGGGCTGCCATTACATTCACCCCGCCCGCCAGCGCGGTGGTGCACTCCCCGGCCCGCAGGCTCTGGCAAGCCATGTGCACCGCCACAAGGGAGGAGGAACAAGCGGTGTCAACTGCGGCATTCGGTCCGTGGAAATCGTAGAAGTAGGAGAGCCGGCCCGCGGCGATACAGTGCCCGCTGCCCATGCCGGCGTGTCCGTTGAACCCTTCCAGGTCGGGAACCTGCAGGAATGCATAGTCGTTCGTGGTCAGACCTGCGAATACCGCGGTTTCGCTACCTGCGAGCCGGTCCGGGGCGAGACCGGCGTTCTCGAGCGCCTCCCAGGAAAGTTCTAGAAGCAGGCGTTGCTGGGGATCGAGCCGGGCGGCCTCGCGGGGGGTAATTCCAAAAAAATGGGCATCGAACTCGTCCACCCGGTCCAGGAAGGCTCCGTGCCGGGTGGACATCTTCCCGGGCGCCGCCGGGTTGGGATCGTAGTACTCGTCGATCTTCCAGCGGTCGGGGGGCACCTCTCTAACTGCGTCGACGCGGTCCTCGAGCAGCTTCCAGAACGCTTCCGGATTGTCGGCACCGGGAAAGCGACAGGACATCCCGACTATCGCCACAGGCTCGTGGCCTGGCCTAGGAACCACAGCTTCCTTTCGCATTTGCCTAATACTCGTTGACTTTCCACTTTAGTGTGTTGGGGGGTACTTTGCCGCATCGTTCGGCATCGAAAATACGAGTCAATCGGCCTAAGACGCCTCGGCCGGCAGTCGAGAGCTCGCATGGATCTGTTGCGCGATGTACTCGGCCATCTGGGCAATGGTCGGGAAGTTCCACACCAGCGTGCTGGGCAGCTCGATTTCCAGCGCCTGCTCCAGCTCGGCAGTGAGCTCACCGGCTTTCAGAGAGTCGATTCCCAATGAGCCCAGGGGGGTGTCGGGCAGGACCTCGCTCTCCGCCGCCCCGATAACCGACGCGACCTGCCTGCGCAGCAGCGTAATCAGCTTGCGACGCAGGTCGGCAGGTCTGAGCGATATCAGTTCTCGACGGTTGAGCGAAAGCCGCACCGCCGAACGCTCCCGCTCGGTTCTCGGCACGAGCCGGCTGACCCACAGGATGTCCAGAGTTCCGTCGAGGAACCCCTGCCGGCAGGCCTGCCGCTGCACCTTGCCGCTGGAGGTTACCGG
Source organism: Actinomycetota bacterium (assembly GCA_040905645.1). Taxonomy (GTDB): domain Bacteria; phylum Actinomycetota; class CADDZG01; order JAHWKV01; family JAHWKV01; genus JBBDRH01. The sequence continues at coordinate 2,351 of JBBDRH010000354.1, read as the reverse complement.
CACTCCTCCAGGCTGGATAAGCAGTACGGTGTCGACCTCGATCTCGAACTCCTCCGTCACTGCCTGTCGCATCATTGCTGCAATCATTTCCAGGTCCTCGGAGCTCGAGTGGCGGTAGGCACGCTCGACCTCCTGAGCGATCAACAGACGCTCCTGATTGCCGTCCTCCACCGAAAAAGCCGCGGCCCGGCCAAGACGCAGGGCCGGGTGGACCTTCTCCGACATCCACTCGATGTCCTGGGGATAAAAGTTACCTCCCCGGATGATGATCAAGTCCTTGAGCCGCCCGGTGATAAAGAGCTCGCCATGGCGCAGGAACCCCAGGTCCCCGGTCCGCATGAACGGGCCTTCCCCGGAGGGGGTGTAGGCCTGGAAGGTCTCCTTCGTGTCATCGGGCCGTTGCCAGTAGCCTGCGGCCAGGGTGGGGCCCCCGACCCAGATCTCTCCCGTCCCGTCGGACGGGCAGCGCTCCATCGATGAAGGATCGACGATGGCCAACTTCAAGTCTCGCCAGGCGTGGCCACACCCGACTATAGGTCGTGCCCTGGGTTCCCCGGGCTCCGCCTGAACGACCCTGCTCTGCTCCATTGCGGGGCCATCCACTTTGAGGACTATAGGAAGGACACCCTTGGCGCCACCGGTGACCATCAACGTAGCCTCGGCGAGGCCGTAAGCGGGCAGAAAAGTTTCTCGGCGAAAGCCGCAAGGAGCGAAGTACTCAACGAACCTGTCCAGCGTCTCGCTGCGGACCGGCTCCGCCCCCGAGCAGGCAACCTCCCAGGTGCTGAGATCAAGCTCGTCCCGCTGTTCCGGCTTGATCTTACGGACGCAAAGGTCGTAGCCGAAGTTCGGCGCCGTGGTGTGGGTGGCCCGGTAGCGCGATATGGCGTCCAGCCATATCAGCGGCCGCTGGGCGAACTGACTGGGGGATATGACCACTACCGGAAAACCACTGAACAAGGGGTCGAGAAGGCCTTCGATCAGCCCCATGTCGTGGAAGTGGGGCAACCAGGTGACGGAGACCGAGTCGGAGCTCAGTCCGAAGCACTCGGTCATGTAAGAGCAGTTGTAGATCAGGCTCCCGTGGGTGACCATAACTCCCTTGGGCGCCGAGGTTGAACCCGAGGTGTACTGCAGGTAGGCAACGCCGTCGGGGTCCGGCAGTTCTCCTTGCCAATCCCGGGAAGCCATGTCGGCTATGCCGTCGGTGGCCATGAACGAAGTTCCCGAGGTTCCCATCGAATCGCCCAGAAACTCGCGAATTTCGCCCAGCTTCGACTGCTGGAGCAGCGCCAGCCGGGCACCGGAATCATCGATCACGGACTTCAGCCTCGTGACCTTGCTATTGGCTCGGGGCGGGAAAAGCGGGATCGAGATTACCCCCGCGTACAGGCACCCCAAGAACGCGCATAAAAAGTCCGGCCCTGTGGGGAAGAACAGCAGCGCTCGGTCCCCGGGAGAGGCAACTGTCAGAAGCTCTGCAGCGATTCTGCGGGCCGTGCGATCCAGCTGCCCGTAGCTGAGCCTGGTTTCCTCCGACCTTCCGTCTGGGACGAAGATATAACCGGTACGCTCGGGCTGATGGGCGGCCCTCCACTGCAGGATTTCCACGAACGAGCGCGCGGTTTCCGACGGGCCCGGGTCTCGCCGGCGCTTAGCGCTGCTCGACATGGCTAATACAATTGGTCTGCGCAGGGGCTTGGCAGCAGACTGTGCCGTGAAACATCCGACCGAAGATAAACGCTAATATTTGACCAGTCAAGTTCATGGCGCCTCAATTCACAAGCTGGACGCGAAGGCGATCCTGTGGTCATCTTACCCACCATCAGTGACCGTCTCGCCTCCATTTCCGATGTTGCAGCTGGGCGTGACCTATTTGTGGACCGCCTGGATCGGTGGCCGCCCGCTGCCCGCCACGCGCTCCATCCTGTCCCCCGAAGAGGCCGCTCGGGCCGAGAGGTTCGTATTCGACCGGGACCGTAACCGCTTCGTGGCGGGCCGTGGTGCGCTGCGCTCGCTTCTTGCCCACTATCAGGGAGTCGAGCCGCGTGAGGTCGTCCTCGAGTACAGCCACTACGGCAAGCCGTTCTTGCCCAGGGAGCTGGGGCGCGACCAGTTGGAGTTCAACCTCAGCCACAGTGACGATTGGGCGCTCATCGGCATCACTCTCGGCCGCCGCTTGGGCGTGGACCTGGAGCGGCTGAGAGTCCTGGACGACCTGGAGGGGCTGGCCCGCACCGTCTTTTCTCGCCGCGAGCTCGCCGAGCTGGCCGAAGTGCCCGAACCGGAACGGACCGAAGCGTTCTTCAACTGCTGGACTCGCAAGGAGGCTTTTATCAAGGCCTGCGGCG
>JBBDRH010000353.1:0-23798 GCA_040905645.1 Actinomycetota bacterium | reverse complement strand
CCCATCCCGGGTGTAGTCGAAAGCGGCCTCGGTCACCCACAGGTCGTCCCGGCCGGAGTGACGCCGGACGGTGATGGCCGGAAAGGCCGGGTTGCTCGTGAGGAAAGCCAGCCAGTTCTCCTTGCCTCGGAACCGCTCGCCCGACTGCGGGTAGGACTCCTCGAAGTCGTCGGCGACCTCGGCGATGGCCGCCTCGAAGTCCTGTCGCACCAGCGCTGCCCAGTAGCGCTCCACCGCTCCACGATTCTCCTCTTGCCCCATTAGGATCTCCTTTCGACGGGATCGACGGCCGAAGCCGCCCGCGGTTGCCCCACCCGGGCAGGTGGGGAGGAAATTCCCGACCTGCCTATTTTCCTCTGGATTTTTGTCGATGCACTGTTGTAGTTAAATGTGGCGACAAAAGGGGGCGCTAATGGATTGGAAGCTCGAGCTGGTTGGAATTCCCGTCTTGGACGTGGATCGTGCCAAGGCCTTTTACACCGAACAGGCCGGCTTCAACGCCGACCACGACCACAGGGTCAGCGACGCGATTCGCTTCGTGCAGCTCACGCCTCCGGGATCGGCGTGCTCGATCGCCATCGGAAGCGGAATGTCCGACGCTGCACCGGGGTCGGTCAAGAGCATGCAGCTGGTGGTGGCGGACATCGACGCGGCGCGGGCGGAGCTGCTCGAGCGCGGCGTGGAGGTCAGCGAGGTCCAGGTGTTCCCCTGGGGCTCATTCGTGTTCTTCCAAGACCCGGACGGCAACGGCTGGGCGGTACAGCAGATTCCCGACTACGGGCAGGGTCAACAGGCATAACCTTTTGCGCGACCAACGCGCCCGGACGGACCACCACAAGCGTAGCAATCCCGGCTTGACCGGCCGAAGCCGGTGCGCTCGAAGGGAGCGGCATTTGACTGCGGGAACGAGGCGTCTAACCAGAAAGGCTCAGGAGCTGATGGGCCCCGACGACAGGGTGCTGGGCGCAGCAGAGGCTTTTGCCGGCATGCATCCTGCGAAATCGACGTACGTTCATCTGGCAGTTTCACTTGTGTTGGTGGCGGTCGTCTACCTGCTCACCGAAGTTCTTGCAGTCCTGGGAGCCCTGCCGCTTCTGGTTCTGGTATTTCGCCTGCTGCTGGTCAAACCGCGGGTGGTCGTGCGCACGCAAAACGATCTGGCGCTGATCGAACAAGGCCGCTGGACCGGCCGGCTCAAGACCGTGCTCGCCCGCGCAGGTCACCCCGACACCGTCCTGATGCAGGGTAAGTGGGCCGAGGTGGATTTCGGATCCGAGAAGGTTTGGGTTATTCCCGGCAAGCTGGCCACTTGAGCGGCCCGAGAGCGTAGCGCCGCCTTAGCTTAGTGTTGACGGTGTTCGCAAGCTCAGGAGATATGCTCCCGCTGTGCCGATTCGGGTGGTCCTGGCGGAGGACAGCTTCATTGTTCGAGAGGGCGTCGCGCGCCTGATCGAGTCGGTTGAGGAGCTGGAGCTGGTGGCCTCCTGCGCCGACTACGACTCGCTGATGAATGTGGTGGATGAGGACCGGCCCGACGTCGTCCTGACCGACATCCGGATGCCGCCCACGGGCACCGATGAAGGTATCCGCGCCGCTGCCGAGATCCGGAGGAGGTGGCCCGAGATCGGTGTGGTCGTCCTCAGCCAGCACGCCGATGCGGCCTACGCCCTCAGCCTCTTCGAAGGCGGGTCGGAGCGCAGGGCTTACCTGCTCAAGGAACGGGTCGCCGACCTCGACCACCTGCTCGCTGCCATCAAGGAGGTTGCCAGGGGCGGCTCGGTGGTCGACCCCAAAGTGGTCGAGGGCCTGGTGGCGATGCGATCCCGCAAGAAGGAGTCTCTGCTTCGTCACCTGACGCCCAGGGAGACCGAGGTCCTCGCTCAGATGGCGCAAGGCAAAAACAACCACGCCATCGCAGAGACGCTAGTTCTAAGCGACCGGGCCATCGAGAAGTACATCAATGTAATTTTCTCCAAGCTGGAGCTGTCGGCCGAGATGGAGCTGCACCGACGGGTCAAAGCGGTGCTGCTGTTCCTGTCGGAACAGGGAGGTTGACCACACCCCCAATCCACGTGTAAGTACGATGGCGGCTAAGCCGCCCCGGGAGCATCATTCAGGTATGAACGAGAAATATGTCCGGGTCCTGATCGTGGACGACCAAGCTCCCTTCCGAGACGTCGCCCGATTGGTCGTGGAGCTTACCGACGGTTTCGACGTGGTGGGTGAGGCCCAGACCGGCGAGGAATCTGTGGAGATGGCCCGCTCTCTGAAGCCGGACCTGATCCTCATGGACGTGAACATGCCCGGCATCAACGGCGCCCAAGCCACCAAGATCATCCTGGGCGAGTCAAGCGAGATCGTGATCCTGCTGCTCTCGACCTACGAGCCGGCCGAGTACGAGCCCCGGGCCATCGAATCGGGCGCGGCAGCCTACATTCCCAAGTCGGCCTTCGACCCCGACCGGCTGGAGGCGGCCTGGAAGGCTGCAGCCGAGGAGAGATCCGCCGCCTCGTAAGCCGCCGGTCAATTGAGGTGAGACCCACCATTTCATAGACACGTTGGTCAATCGACGCGAATCTCCTTTTCCTCAGGGCCTGATCAACCGACCGGCGCCACGGCTCTGGCCGGGACTCGGCCTCTAACCTGGGTCCCGCCCTCTACGCTAGACGTGACGGAAAGCTCCCCGCCCAGCGCATCCATCCGGTCCGACATGTTTTGAAGCCCATGGCCGCGAGGCGCAGAGCCGGGGTCGAATCCGCGCCCCTGATCGGCCACCTCGAAGCTCAGATTCTCTGCGTCTGCCGACAGAGCGATGACCACACTGCAAGGACCCGCATACTTGGCAACGTTCTGCATGGCCTCGAGGCAGCAGAAGTACACGGCAGCCTCCACCTCCTGACTGTAGCGGCCGATCCCATCCGCCCGAACCTCGACCTCGAACGTCGACTTGTTTGCCTGGGCGACGAGCGCGGTGGGGAGGCCCTTGTCGGCCAGGAGCGGGGGGTAGATACCCCGGGCTAGGTCCCGAAGGGTCTGCAGCGTGTCGTCGGCCTCAGCCTGAAGCTGGGTGAGGAACGCTTTCACCTTCTCCTCCGTCGTGATTCGCTGGGCCAGGGAGAGCTTCACCTTGAGTGCCACCAGCTGCTGCTGGGCGCCGTCGTGCAGGTCTCTCTCCAACCTTCGGCGTTCCTGATCCTGGGCCGAGACCAGCCTTTGGCGCGAGGCCTTGAGCTCCTCCAGCCTCTCCAAAAGCTCCTCGGTCAGCCGCACATTGCGGAAGACCACGCCGGCCTGAGAGGCCAGATCGGCGAGCAGCTTTCCCTCCACCGGAGTGATTGCCTCGCCCTGCCGCTTGGTGATCGACAGCGCTCCCAGCACCTCTCCCCGATGAGCCACCTCCACCACCCGGTCGGTCCCGATAACCGAGACCCGGCCCTCGACCAGATTCGCCGAGCCGGACCCGGTCAACAAATTGGCGGGGTGGGAGGCGGCAAGGCGCATCTCCGACCCCACCTTCAGCCACACCTGAGCGGAAGCGGCCCCGGTCCCCTCGCTCAGCGTCTGAGCCATCTCGGTCAGAAGGTCCTCGGGTGCCGAGGCACCGGCCATCTTGGAGCTGAACTCCGAAAGCACCTCGTAGGGCGTCGCCCGCTTCCCGTAAACGAGCCGGTTGGCCAGGTGCTGGACCCACTCCTTCGCCGGCTGGAAGGCCACAGCCACAATGCCCGTGGCAGCTATCGAGAGAAGAAGGTTGTTGCTCGCCGCCCCAACCAGCCGTCCGACACCCACCACCACACCGACGTAGACCAGGCCCACGAACCCGGCAAGCACTCCGTAGGCGAGGGCGCGGCTGATGATTCGGTCGATGTTCCACAGGCGGTAGCGCAACAACCCGATGAACAGTGCGATCGGGATCAGCGTGAAGACCGGCTGGAAGATCCTAAAGATGACCAGGGGAAGCTCCTGAGGACGGCCGGCAAACTCGTCCGACGCCAGAAAGCGAACCCCCTGCGTCAGCACGAAGAGCCCGATCATCAGAGCCGGGGTCAGTGCCCAGAAGAGCAGCTTCGACTGCTGGCGCTCCTCGGGAGTCTGGGACCGCTGGGACCGGTATCCCTGGGCGATCACCGCGGCGACCGGGGTCAGAACACCGAAGAACACGATCAGCGAGACCGTGGTGCCGACCTCCTCCGAACGCTCGGGCCGGAAGGAGAGAAAGGTCAACGCAATTGCTGCGGGGGAGTAGAGCAGTACCTGCGCCCAACGGGGCCACCTTGGGATGAGCTTGCCGTCGGGGAAAAGCAGCAGCGCTGCGATGTATGCCCCACCGGCAACCAGACGGTGGGCGGAGAACAGTGACGACTCGAGCGCGGTCTTGGGCATCGCATGGTAGACCCCCGCCGCTTGTAGGTTGAACACCGCTGCAGTGCCGACCATGCCCACGGCCAGCAACCGGGCGGTCCAGTCTCGAGGCCTGAGCTTCAGAAGGGCCGCCGCCAGCGCCAGATTGAAGGCGCTGAACAGATAGTCCACCATCAGCCCGATCGGGGGGTGCTCGTTGTGGGCAGCGTCGGCGATCCCCTCGGCGACCCTGGCCATCACCCCTTCGCCGAAGCCGATGTCGTGCAGCCGGTCGTGCAGCTCGGGGGATGCTCCTGCCACAACAGCCGCGATGCCAAAACCCATGACCACCAGAGAAGCAAGAACCAGGCCCAGGAAGAAGGCGGCGAACAGGAGGTCGGTAGCTCCGAGCGCCGGCCGTTCGCGAGCCGGCGCAGCCGCGGCCGCCTCCTCCTGTTCGTTCTGGCTATCGTTCACCTTGATCGCCACGCCCTTTTACCGCTACCTCACCACGACGGTGCCGGTCATTGGGGGATGGATCAAACACGCGTACTTGTAGGTCCCATCGTTGGAAAATGCCATGGTGAACTCCACGAACGGGTCCCAGCCGATGAGGCCGGTGGAGTAGAACCCCTCCCCATCCCAGGTGCCCCCGTCGATCCTCAGCGGCTCCTCCGGGGGCGGGCCCTCGAAGTCGAAAGGCCCGGGGTGTTCGGGCACCCCCCCGGCAGGACTGATCACCTGCGGGTTGTAAACCACCTTCCCATCCTCCTCCACCGAGATGACCGGGAAGTACTCGGGGACGTTGAAGCTGATCGTGTGCAGGCCCAGGTTGACCCACTTGACCTTTTCACCCGTCCTTACCGTCAGCTCCTTAGGAATAAAACCGTTGATCCCGCCCATCACCGAATCATCATCGACGTACAGACCGGAGAGGTTGCCCTGGAAGCGGTTGCTTCCCGGCTTCAGGAACCCCGCGTTGCGAAAGATATCCGCTTGGTCCGGCGGGACGTCGACGGTTCCCTTTTCCGCCTTCTCGAACTCTTCACGCAGGGGAGCCGCCTGCTTCTCGATCTCGTCCCGGGCAGCCTTGTTGACTTCGTCCTGGGAAGGGATCGATTCCCCCTCGCCGACCACCTTGATCTTCCCTGACATCAGGGGGCCGTGGTAGTTGCAGTAGTAGAAGTAGGTTCCGTCGGAGATATCGTCCGCGAGCGGGACCCTGAACTCGTTGCCTGCGGATCCCTCGTAGGGGATGAAGCCGCTGTTGTAGTAGCTCTGTTGACCGTTGAAGTCTGGCTGCGACTGCTTAGGGCAGGCCGTGTTGGGGTCCATTGGAGGAGCTCCCGAGTCGAGGTAGCAGGGCTGTGCCGCATTCTGGGAGACTGCATTGATCTCCTCACCGAACATGAAGGGCAACTGCTCTTGCGCCTCGGCAACTTCGGGCGGCTCCTCCTCGGGGATGGGCTCGCCCTTCGCGGCGCCCTCGATGTACGGCTCGACCAGCTTCATCAGGTCGTCGACCATCGTCCCCATCGTCACACTGTGGGGCTCTCCGGTCCAGGTCTGCCTGAACACCGCGGTGTCTCCGGGCCGAAGGGTCACCTCGCGCGGGAAATAGCTCAGAAAGTAGCTGGGGAACTCGTCGTGGCTGAAGTCCACCCGGATGGTGCGTTCCTGAGGCCCCGAGTCATCGCCGCCGCCGCACGCTGCAAGCAAGCACATCAGGGTCGCAACAGCCGCCGATCTAAAAACTCCGCCGCCCGAACCAAGCCTTCTCTTATCCAAGATTCACTCCTCCATATTCGGCCGCCCATAGCTTGTATGCCAGAACAGGCGCGCTTCTGCCCTTAACCGTCGCCGGCGGCAGCTCCTCTGCATCAACCGGCCTCTCCAAACCTTTGTAGGTAGCCTCCGAAAGCACCGTTTGTCCGGGCTCCGCCCACTGCTGAAGACGCTGGGCGAGGTTGACGATGTCTCCGACCAGGGAGTACTCGAGGTGCTCATCCGAACCCAGAAGAGCCGCGGCCACCTCGCCGGTGCTGAGTCCGATCCCCAGCTCGAACGGAGCGAGGCCCTCCGCTCTCCACCGGCGGTTGATCTCATCCTGGGCCGCGTGCATCGCCAGAGCCGTGGACAGGGACCGGTCGGCGTGGTCCTGCTGCGGGAGCGGCGCCCCAAAGACCGCCATCACCGCGTCCCCGACGAACTGCCAGACGTTGCCTCCGCTGGCGCTGACCGCCCTGTTCATCTCGATCCGGTGGATGTTCAGCTGTCCGGCCAGCAGGCTGGGGTCGGTCTCCTCGGCGATAGTGGAGTAGCCGCGGACGTCGGACATCAGAACGGTCACGGTCAGCTTCTCGGTCTCCCCCACCCTGCGGCCTTCGCGGCGCAGCTTCTCGGCGACGCCCCCGGGCAGAAGCCGGCTCATCGACTCGCCGTGTTCGTCCAGATCGACGATCGCTTGGTGCAGCATCTTCAGACGCCTCAGCGCTCCTCCGGCGCCGGAGCTTGCCCCCTGGGCGAGCTTGAGGAACAGCCTCTCTATCGAGTCCGAGACATCGGCGGGAGTGGTCCTGAACGCGGCAGCGATTCGCTTGATCGGCCTGCCCTCCGCAACCAGCCGGAGCAGCTCCTCTTCCTTTGTGGTGAGCTCGCCCTCGTCGGTCACGGGGGCGATGAGGGCCTCGACGATCTTCGGATCGAGCTTCGATCCTCCCGACGCCACCTCCCGGATGGCCTGGGCGAGCTGGTTGCCCTCGGCAACCCGGTCCTTGAGCAGGTAGGCGTAACCCTCGGCCCCCTCGCTAAGCAGCGAGATGGCGTAGTTCGGGTCGTCGTACTGGGAGAGGATCACCACCCCCGTGCCGGGGTGACGCTTGCGGACCAGCTTGGCCGCATCGATGCCTTCGGTTTGAAACTTCGGCGGCATCCTGATGTCGGTCACCAGCACCTGGGGGTGGGTGGCAAGTACCCCGGCGATGAGCTCGTCGTAATCGGCCGCAGTGCCGACCACCTCCAGGTCGCTCTCGAACGAGAGCAGCGCCCGGACCCCCTCTCGGACAAAGAGGTTGTCCTCGGCGAGGAAGACCGTGATCTTCTTGCGATCGGGCGACGGCTCCGTCATGTGCTAATTGGGCCTCACAACGGTTTCCGGGTCAAGGAAGGTGACCCCCCAAAGTCCGGGGATGCTGGCCCACCCGGGTTTGACCGGTCTGCCTGCTGTTTCCCCTCATTCCCGAGGCGTAACGTGCGATACGGGGTATTCGTACGGCGCCGGCGGCCCGAGCCTGCGGCGTCGCTGAAAGGAGGGGTCATGCAGACCCAAGCGGCAGCACCGGTGCGCACCACGATTCCGGAGGCGACAAGGTTCGGTTGGGTGAACCTGATGGCTCTGGGCGGAGCGATTATCCTGATGGCGCCCGTGGTGCCGGCAATCGCAGGGGGGTTCGACCCTCTCTTTGCGATCATGATGGCGCCGGTGCTGGTGGGGCTGGTCCTTGTTCGCTTCGCTCGCAAAGCCGGAATCATCTGGCTGGGGGTAGTCAGTCTTGTCCTCCTGGTCATGAACGCCGGATTCATACCCGACGCGTTGATGCATCCCGAGTCGCCCGCCGATTTTGTCCCCGTATCGATGTTAACCGCGGGTGGCTTGATTGCAGTTATTTCCACAGTTCCTGCGTTCAGATCCGCACGGGGGCGTGAGAGCGGCTCGGGCTTCCCGAGGATTGCCGCCGGAGCGGCAGTAGCGCTGGTGGCAGCCGCCGTGGCGGGCTCCCTCGCAGCACGGCAGATGGTGACCAGCGATGTCCCCGCCAGCGGAAGCATTGTGGTGACCCAGGAAAACTTCGCCTTCGGACCCGGGACCATCGTTGCGCAGAGGGGCGAGGTCAGCCTGTTCGTCACCAACAGCGACTCCGCCCGCCACACCTTCACCGTGGACGAGCTGGGCGTGGACATGAGCATCGCACCAGGGCAGTCCAGGCTCATCAAGTTCGATGCTGAGATCGGCAGCTACCGCTTTTACTGCAAGCCTCACGAGGCGGGCATGGACGGCGACCTGATCATCCAGTAGGGGTAACCTCAAACTAACCGTAGCGGGAGGTAGGCATGCGAATAGAGTCGTCGGTCACATCGCTCACCTGGATTCCCTCGGAGGCGATCCAGGGGGTCAAGTACATGCGGGCTCCTTTCGATCTGGGTGTGACTCACTATGACGTTCCACCGCCTGAAGCCATCGATGACATCGTCAGGCTCAGGGACGAAGACCGGTTCCGCTTCGCCAACCACCTGAAGGCGTGGGTCGAGGTCGAGGACGGCAAGATCAGCTCGTACGGCTATGCGGGGAGGGGGTACATCGGAGCCACAACGCTGCGCCTGGGGCCTGCGGGGGTCAGCGTGCCTGCGATCGCCCTGCCGGACATTCATCGAGACCCCGAGGTGGGGTCAGGCTCGGTTCGATTCGTGCAGACCGCAGGGGGCCGGACCGGAATCCCGGCTCCCCGCCGGGTCAGACGCAAGCCCTACGTGCAGTTCGCGGCCCCGTTGGCGTGGACCACGCTGGCGCTCACGATCCACGCCGACGGCTCCTCGAAGCACGAGGTGGTGGGGGCGAGCACCTTCCCGAGACACTGGATCTACGACGAGTCGGGCAAGCTGGCTCACAAGTCGGGGCTGATCGACTTCGAGGACTGGCTCCGCGGAGCCTTTGGGAAGCACACCCCGTGGGGGGACCAGGAATCGCCCGCCCTGGTGACCGCGGTTGAGACGGCCCTCGAAAGGGAGCTGTCCACCTCGATCATGAAGGGAGGATCGAAGCCGGCCTTCAGGCGTCTGAAGAGCGGGGATGCCCTGGTGAAACAGGGCGACCCCGGTGACGAGCTGTTTCTTCTCCTCGACGGGGTGCTGCGCATTGAGGTCGACGGGAACCGGATTGCCGAGGTCGGTCCCGGGGCGGTCCTCGGCGAGAGGGCGGTCGTCGAGGAGGGCAGAAGGACCTCGACGCTGGTCGCGGTGACCGACTGCCGGGTCGCGGCCGTGCCGGGGGACCGGATCGAGCCTGCGGTCCTGAAGCAGTTGGCGCAGTCACACCGGCGTGAAGAAGAATAGGCCGTGTGCAGGTAATCGTTTGCGGAGTCCGAGGCAGTACTCCGGCCCCCGGGCCGGAGTACGTGCGCTATGGGGGAAACACATCCTGTGTTGCAGTGGCCCGGGATGGGAAGCGCCCGAAGCTGGTGCTCGACGCCGGTACCGGCCTCCAAAACCTGTCCCGGGTGCTGGCCGGCCAGCCGTTCCGGGGGACGATCCTGCTGGGTCACCTGCACTGGGACCACACCCACGGGCTCCCCTTCTTCTCCGCGGGAGACCGCCCCGACGCGCGCGTTAGGGTGTTGATGCCCGCCCAGGGCGGGAACCCCGAAGCGCTGATGGCGAGGGTGATGGCGCCTCCTCACTTTCCTATAACCGTCGATGAGCTCCGGGGAGATTGGCGTTTGGGCGAGCTCGAAGCCGGAGAGCACATCATCGAGGAACTCGGCGTAACCGCGGCGGAAATCCCGCACAAGGGAGGCAGGACCTTCGGATTCCGGGTTTCCGACGGCGCCACGAGCCTCGCCTACCTCTCCGACCACCACCCGATCCAGCTAGGCCCGGGCCCGGAGGGGCATGGCGAGTACCACGAGGCTGCCTTCGGGCTGTGCGACGGCGTCGATCTGATGATCCACGACGCCCAGTACACGGTGGCGGAGTTCCCGAGCCGGTCCACCTTCGGCCACTCAACCATCGACTACGCCGTCGGCCTGGCGGAGGTGTGCAAGGTCAAACGTCTCCTGCTGTTTCACCACGACCCGCGCCGAACGGACGCTGAGCTGACCGACATTCTGGCGAACCTGGAGACCGAAGTTTGCGTTGAAGCGGCTACCGAGGGCCAGGTTCTGGAGCTGGGGACCACCGACTAACCGCTATAAGAGCTAGGTGTTCGCCGCATCGTGGGCTCACCGGATGCAAGTCCATAATAGTCTTCGACCCGAATCGGAACAGAAAGCCAAAGACAAATGGCCCGACGACACGACGCTTTGATTCCGTTGTCTCACGACCACCATCACGCGCTCGCACAGGCCCGGCGGCTGGAGGAAGCCGTTTCGCTGTCCGAAGGAGCCACACGGGCCAGGGCGGGCGATGACTTCATCAACTTTTATCTGGGACGTATGCTCCGCCACTTTCGGGAAGAGGAGGAGCTGTTCTTCGCTCCGCTGGTCGATCACGAGGAGGCGAGCGACAAGGTGCTGCGGGCACTGGCCGAGCACCTCAGGGTTCACGCTCTGGCTCGCGCGCTGAGGCGTCAGTTGATGCAGGGGAACGCTGATCCCACGACAATGACTGACCTGTCGGAACTGATAACTGCACACGTGCGTTTCGAGGAGCGTGACCTCTTCCCCCTGGTGGAGAGGCTCATCTCGGAGGATGACCTCACGGATCTTGCGGAAGCGGGCCGGCGCGAAGTCTGACGGTACTGCAACGTACCTCCGCAGGGCTCAGTTGCGAGTCCTCAAGAACCCGAGCCAGCTCGTATGGTCAGGGCGCGACCTAAACCTCGCCCTGCGCCTCGGTTTCCGCCCCCTGAGTGGTTCCGGGTCGAGGCTTGCCCAGCTCGACCTCGCCGCGGAGTGCCGGCCCCGCACCGTCGCAATGCTGCTCAAAGGTGGCGTGCAGGTACAGAACTGCGTTGGTGAAGTTCTTGTCATTTCCAATCTTGATCTCGTGGACTGTGAAGCTTCCGGTAAGGCTGGAGCACCGTCGAGCATTGCCGCTGACGTCCATGGCGGGACCGGCCGGATCTACAGATGAGTAGTAGCCCACGGCGCCCTCATAAGTTCGGGGCCTCAATCTCTTACCTCCTGGGCCGGCCAGGGTAACTCCGAACGAGTCGCCCATGACGCCATCCACATAGGCATTGATCGCGCCCTCGTATAGGTACCAACTGAAATGGTCGCCGGCGCCGGCCGAGAAGCTGTAGTTCTGACCGCCGGAGATTGAGTCCCCGGGATCGCCGGTGAGTGTCATGGATGCCGGGAGGGGTGGGACATCCTCGATCGGCGCGAGTGGCTTTGTCGATACCCAACCTGACCCTCCCCCTCAATGCATCCCGGAATCCGTCGCAGTACTGTTCGAAGGTGGCATCAAAACGCTCGAGGATGCCGTCCGCGCCGTAGGTGGCTTCCTTAACAATGAAATGTCCCGCCACGGTGTTGCACCCTCTGCCTTCGCCGTCGATGCTGAGCCCGGGTGAGCCTGCGGGCTGCATCGACCAACGGCTGGCCCTAAGATATCTGCCCTCGACGATCGGAGCTCCGTCTGGAGCCGCAAAAGCGAGACCCCAGTCGTCCCCGTTGGGAGCAATAATTCGGATGTACAGCCCCCGTCCTTCGATCTGCCAGGAGAACTGGTCTCCAGCACCTGCAGAAAACGAGCGGGGGTCGCCGAGTGTAATGAAGTCGCCAGGGTCTCCGTTCATCTCCGCGTAGGCCGGTATCGCCGAAGCTTCTGCAGGTGCGGCGTGAAGAAGAGTCGCACTCAGAAGGGTGATAGCCAGAAGCGAAACCAGTCGGCTCAATAAACCATGACGAGCACGTGCGAACGCAAAGACACCAATCATGAAGAGGCTTCTTATTTGTCGGTGGTGGCAGCGCCTTCGGTCAACCGCCACCAGGCAGACTTCGTTGTGAATAAATATCGGCAGCTTTGCCGATCTCTTTAACTCTTTTTGACAGCTAACATTGAGCTGGCCGTAAGCAGCAGCCGGCCCCGCTTCTCAGGTGAGAAGCATGTACTTGCCACATTTGCGCCGAATAGATACCGGCGCCTTCCATCGCAGGGAAAGTTGCGCGCGACTACGACGTCAAAATCGAGAGCCAAGCAAGACTAATACAAGGCCTCCAGGTCCCGCCGCACATGCTCCGCCGTCAGGGAGTCGGCAGACGAAATTAGCCGGCTGGGCGGTCCCTGGAACACGATCTCGCGCCGGCGCTCCCGGCGTGGGGACCGAGGTCGATGACCCAGTCGGCGTTCTTGATCACGTCCAGGTCGTGCTCGATGACGATCACCGTGTTTCCGCGGCTCACCAAACGCTCGATGATCTGGAGAAGATTCCCGACATCCGACATGTGCAATCCTGTCGTCGGCTCGTCCATGACGTAGATCGAGCTCTGTTTGTGGAGCTCGGTGGCGAGCTTGAGGCGCTGGCACTCGCCGCCGGAGAGCGTGTTGAGCGGCTGGCCCAGCTTCAGATAGCCGAGGCCGACGTCGTTCAGCGCCTGCAGCACCTTGTGGATCCTGCTTTCGGTGAAGAATTCGAGAGCGTCGCTCGCGGTCATCTCCAGAACGTCGCTGATCGAGCTGCCCCGAAGGTGATAAGCGAGCACGTCGGCGGTGAAGCGCCGGCCTTTGCACTCGTCGCACGGCGACTTGTAACCGTCCATGAAAGCAAGGTCGGTGTAGACGACCCCCAGGCCCTGGCAGTTGGGGCAGGCCCCCTTCGAGTTGAAGCTGAACAGTGACGGGCTTACCCCGTTGGCCTTGGCGAACAGCTTGCGGATCTCGTCCAGCATCCCCGTATACGTCGCAGCATTCGAACGGCGGGACTGGCCGACCCCGGCCTGATCGATCACCACCGCCTCCGGGTAGAGGGGCAGGAACTCCTCGTTGATGAGCGTGCTCTTTCCCGATCCGGCCACTCCGGTGATCACCGTGAACACCCCGGTCGGGATATCGACGGTGACGTTCTTCAGGTTGTGGGTGCTCGCTCCCTCTACGCGCAGCTTTCCGGTGGGCTGCCGGTGGGCATCCTTCATTGGGAGTTTGTGCTTCATGAACCTCCCGGTGGGCGTCAGGGCCTGGTACAACTCGGCGACCGTCCCTTCGTAGACCACCTCGCCGCCGAGAGGTCCAGCCCCCGGTCCCAGGTCGACGACGTGGTCGGCAATCTCGATCACGTCTCGATCGTGCTCGACCACCAGAACCGTGTTGCCCTTGTCGCGCAGCCTTCGGAGCAGGACGTTCAGCTGCTCGGTGTCGCTGGCATGCAACCCGACACTGGGCTCGTCGAGGACGTACATCATCTCGGTGAGGCTGCTGTTCAGGTGGCGCACCATCTTGATGCGCTGTGACTCGCCGCCGGATAGGGTTGAAGTCTCCCGGTCCAGACTGAGGTATCCGAGGCCGATGGTGATGAGGTTGTCGAGCCGTTCGATGAGGCTCTTGCAGATCGATACCGCCAGCGGGTCGGAGAAGCTGCTCACAACCCGGATGAGGTCGGTTGCTTCGAGGGCGAGTAGATCGGTGATGTTGTACCCCTCGATCCGGCTGCTGCGGGCCGCCTCGGTGAGGCGCAAGCCCTTGCACCGGGGGCAGGTGTCGGTATCGACGAACGAGAGGAAGACCTTACGGTTTCGCTCGGACATCTCGTGGATGTCCTTGCTCATGAACAGCCGCCTGAACTTGACCGCGACTCCCTCGTAAGTGGCGTTGAACTCCCCGCCCTGCCACTCGAAAGGCAGCTTGTCCTCGCCATAGACGAAGTACTGCCACTCGTCCTCGCTGAAGTCCGCCAGCTTCTTATCGGGGTTAAGCTCCGGGTTCCGGGCATACATCCGCCAGTACCAGGACTCCAGCTTGAAGACGGGGTGGAGCATTGCGCCCTCATTGAGCGACTTCGACAAGTCCAAAAACTTGTCCAGCCGCAGCTGAGTGGAGCGTCCGATGCCGTCGCACTCCGGGCACATGCCCTGCGGATCGTTGAACCCGAAAACGTTGGAGAAACCGACATAGGGTTTGCCAACCCGTGAGAAGAGCAGCCTCAGAAGCGGGTTGATGTCGGTGATGGTGCCGACCGTCGATCGTGAGTTGCCGCCGATCCGCTTCTGGTCGATGACTATCGCGGTCGAGATGTTCTCGATGGAGTCGATGTCCGGCTGCCCGTAGTTCGGCAGGAAGCTGCGCACGAAGGCGGTGAACGTCTCGTTGAGCTGGCGTTGGGCTTCGGCGGCGATGGTATCGAACACAAGAGACGACTTGCCGGAGCCCGACACGCCGGTGAAGACGGTGATCTGCCGCTTGGGGATTCGAAGAGAAACGCTCTTGAGGTTGTTCTCGCGTGCTCCCACGACGGTGATGTACTCGGTCATCATTCCAGTCTTACCTATCGAGGAAAGAATCGATTTCAGAGCCCGGTGAGGCCTCGACGACCGAAGGCGAACGACACGATCCAAACTCGGCTTTCTCTGGGTCGGTAAAGAAATTTTCCCCAGGCCCAGCTCTCAGTTGGCGAAACCGGGCCCGGTTGTGTTTTGCTCTAAACACTCAATGCTAGGAAGAGCCCAGTCTTCGACAAGCAGCGATAAGCGATGGCTCTTCCTGCGCGTGCTGCCGGAGGTAGCCCTGGCCCTCAGGGGCGGCCCCTCGGTGCCGAAGTCCACCGCCCTGCAACGAATCGCAGCCTCACTCGGACTGACCCTGGAGCGGCGGAACCCCGAGGTCGATCATCCCGCTCTCCAGCTCTGGTTTAGAACCGCATTGCCCGACAGTGCGGACGGCCTCGAAATCCTCAGGAGACTGAAACAAAGCTCGGCAATCGCCAAGGGAGTCCT
This sequence comes from Actinomycetota bacterium, assembly GCA_040905645.1. Classification (GTDB taxonomy): domain Bacteria; phylum Actinomycetota; class CADDZG01; order JAHWKV01; family JAHWKV01; genus JBBDRH01. Next base: position 8,814 of record JBBDRH010000353.1, on the reverse strand, counting down.
GGCACAGCGGGACGGCTATCCCAACGTGCTCTCAGGTTGGACGATCGCGACCCCCTTCCGCTAGGCGCCCGGCTCGGCTTGGGCCTCCGACCCACCACAGCCCCACAACAAACACTCACCACACGATGCTGCATCCGAACGGATCCGTGCTCCTGACCGCCACCGGCCTGCCGGCAACCTCGTCGGCAACCGCGTTCTCCAGGTCCCGCCGGGAGATCCGGTCTCCCAGGCGGGAGTCGTCAATTCGGCCCCTGTAGACGACGTTCAGGTCCCTATCGAGGACAAAGGCATTGGGCGTACAAACCGCCCCGAAGCCTTTGGCGACCTTTCCCTGATCATCCTTCAAATAGGGAAAGCTGAAGTTTCCGCCGGAGGCGCGCTTCACCATCGCGGGGAAGGTGTCGGGCGGGGAGAGGTGGGGATTGTTCGAGTTGAAGGCAACGATTCGAACCCCGTCGTCATAACGGGTGCTCTGGAGCGCCTCGAGACGTTCCTCATAGGCGCGCACGGTGGGGCATCCATTGCCGAGGAAGATGACCACCGTGGCACGGTCGCCCGCCAGCGAAGCTATCGATCGGTATTCTCCGTCGACGCCCCGGAGCTCGAGCTGAAGAACATCGGAGAGGGCCGGCCGGGCGACCTCGGATGCGGCTGCCGGTAAGTGGCTCACAGCCGGTTCTGATCGGTCAATCGGCGTGCCGGCTGGAGCGCGTTGGGACTCTCACGAATGAGCAGGGGCCCCAAAGTTGTCGGGAAACTGCTTGATGATCCCGCCGGCCAGCACGTCGGAGACGGTCAGGATCTCAGTGTAGATGTCGTCGAAGGCTGCCACGTCGGCCTCCCAGTCTCCGTCAAGCCGGGCGGCAACCTCGCCCTTGGTCAGGTTGAGATGCTGCATCAGCAGGTCGACCACGTCGGCTTTGGGCCAGTTGTCGGGGTTGGCGCCGCTCAGAAGCCCCGCGATCTCCTCGGCATTCTCGGTCCACTTGCGATCATTTTCGTCTAACTTCGCATTGTCTCCGGCCTTGGCGGCGTCGATCAGGTCTACCGCGATCATGATGTGCTGCTTCAGCAGGCCGGTGAGGGCCTCCCCGGCAGCCTCGCCGTAGAGCGGCACCACGGCGTTGCCGATATCCTCCTGGTTCTTGAGCAACCGGTTTGCCGCCGCACCGGCGTCGGGCGCCCCTGCGATCGCTGCGATCACGTAGTCGCGGGTCCAGATGACGTGATCCGACCACAGGCGGCGCATAGCCAAATTGAGGGAGACCGCCTGGGCGTGAGTCCGTTGGTTGACGCGTGGGCCATCTTTCTCCTCCTTTCAAACATCCCCTTCGGGATTGTCCGGATTTCTACGATGCTCGAACATGACCTAAAGCTGTAATCGCAGATTGCGAAGCCAGGATCTTGGGAATGCTGAATCGGAAGGTTCTTCGAAGAGACGGCGAGCGGGCCGCAAGTGGGGCACCGTTTTGGACGACTGCTTGTTCTCAACAAGTCAGGCCTCCGTCTAACGCTAATACTGCTAGCACTTTCAGGTTATCCGCAGCCACAACCGTTGTCAAAAGAGCCAATTCGCGTTTTTAGAAAGCCGCTCCCTCACTCTTGCATTCTTTTCTCCGTTTGTATTTTCTTTACAATCGGGCTGGCCCGAGAGATGTGCGATCGCTCATCGGCCCCCGGCCTTTGACCTCACGATCTGTAAAGGTAGGTGACACTCCGCTGAGATTCCCAGGAGGCAGACAGCTTTGACTTCCCGGTGGTCCCCCGACGCCGCGTCATCCGGCGGATTCGACCCGGCCGTAACCCAGACGCACATTTCGCTGCTGTTCTTTGCCGGAGACCGCGTTTACAAGTTGAAGAAGCCAATCCGAACGCCGTTCCTCGATTTCTCCTCCCGGGAGCTCCGCCTGCAGGCCTGCGAACGGGAGGTTGAGCTCAACCGCCGGCTCGCCCCCGACGTTTACCTGGGCGTTGCCGGCGTTCTCGGTCCGGACGGCCGTGCATGCGATCACCTGGTGGTCATGCGCCGCATGCCGCCGAATCGCCGGCTGGCCAGGCTCGTCCAGAAAGGCGTTTGCGACGACTGCCTGGACGCGGTGGCCGGCACGATCGCCCGCTTCCATGCGAGCGCCGCGACCGGTCCCGACATCGCAGCAGAGGGCTCCCGGGATGCGCTGCTCGGCCGCTGGGAGGCCAATATCTTCGAGATGGAGCGGTTCGCGCCGCAGCTCCCGCAGCCCGGCCTCCCCGAGCGGATTGCCCAACTCGTCCGGACCTATCTAGCCGGACGAAAGCCCCTGCTCGACCGGCGAATCGCCGAGGGGAAGATTCGCGACGGCCACGGTGATCTGCTCGCCGACGATGTCTTCTGCCTCGAGGACGGGCCGCGCATCCTCGACTGCCTGGAGTTCGATGACCGGCTGCGATACGTGGACGTCCTCGACGACGCGGCATTCCTGGCGATGGACCTCGAACACCTCGGCGGCCCGGAGGTCGGGCGGCGCTTCCTCGAGGCATACCAGAAAGCCTCCGGAGAGAGCCACCTGCCCGGACTGGCCCACCACTACATGGCCTACCGAGCCCACGTTCGAGCCAAGGTTGCCTGCCTCCGCCATGAGCAGGGCGACTCCGAGGCTCTCTCAGAGGCAACCGAGCTGCTGGAAATCGCAGCTCGCCATCTCGAGGCGTCTCGGGTGGTGCTCGTCCTGGTCGGAGGCCTGCCCGGTACCGGAAAGTCGACGTTGGCCGGGGCAATCGGCCGTGAGCGCGGCTGGGTCGTTCTGCGATCCGATGAGATTCGCAAGGACCTCGCCGGGGTGCCTCACTCGGTTCGCGAAGATCCCGGCTACCGGCAGGGCAGCTACAAGAAGGAAATGACGGACGCGACCTACTCAGCCCTCCTGGGCCGGGCGCGCGAGCACCTTCAGCTGGGCAGCTCGGTGATCCTCGACGCCTCGTGGTCCTCGGTAGAGCAGCGTGAGTCCGCGGCCCTGGCCGCAAGGAGCTGTGTTGCCGAGCTTGTGGCCCTTTGCTGCTTGGCCCCCCTGGAGCTGGCGAGCGCACGCATCGCCGAGAGGGCCCGCCGGGGCGGGGATCCGTCCTATGCCACCCCGGCGGTCGCCAGGTCGATGGCAGCCGGCTTCGACGACTGGCCCGGGGCGGAGGTCGTCGACGCCTCGGGGGAGCCGCATGAGACTCTGGAAAGGGCCAATCGAGCGATCACCGACCAGCTGGGAAGGTAGTGAGGAACTGAAGAGGTCCGCCGGTTGGGAGGTGACTGCCTCCCGTGGCCTACCCGGAAGGTTGCCGAGGCCTTCGGCAAACCAGGGCGGCAGGAGCCAGCCGGGCCACCTGTTCGCTCACGCTGCCCATCGCCATCCTGCCGGCCGCGCCCAGCCCCCGGGAGCCGACCACCACGAGGTCGCAGTCTCTCGCCTCGTCCAGGATCACTCGAACCGGCGCCCCCGTGAGGCACATCGCTTCGACACTGAACCCCCCTTCCCCCAACCGCGCCGTCGCCCGATCCGCGCTCTGTTTCGCCAACCTCTCCATGACGTCGACCGCCTCGGATACGGGCAATGAGTCTGGTAGCTCAGGAGCAATCCAGGGCAGAGCATCCGCAACGGAGATGACCTTGACCGAGACCTTCAGGGGATCGGCCAGGCCGATGAAGGTGGTGAGCGCATGCTCGGCGTCGGGGGACCCGTCCGTGGCCAGCAGTATCCTCGGTTTCACGGTGGGATCCTCAAAGCGATGCACGATGAGCACCGATGAGGGCGACGCATGCAGCACCCGGGTGGAGGTGCTCCCCAAAAGCAGGTTCTCCAGCCATCTGGAGCTCCCGGCTCCCAGCATGGTTATGTCGTAGCCGCCCGCCTTCACCAGCTCGAGGATCTGCTCCGCCGGAACCCCGGTCCCCAGATGCTGATCAGCCTCGAATCCCTCGGCCTTGAAGAGGGCCACCTCTGTAGCGGCCACCTCGTCGGGCTGAGCGCGCGCCATCGGCTCGTCCCCGAACTTCCAGGGTTCCTGTGGAAAGGCGAACTCGACCGAGTCGCAGACATCCACAGTCACCTCGACGAGGCTGGGATCGGCCAGGCGCCTCAGCAACACTCCGGCGTCCCGGGCTGGCTTGGAGCCGTTGTCCGCAAACAGGATCCGCATTCTCAAATCTCCTCCCGATCACGTCGACGAATCGGTTGGGCGTTCGTCCGAGGGCCTTTCAAGGTTACCGGCTCCCGGCGAGTTCCCACCGCCCCCCGCCCAGGGCGGGGCCGCGAGGCCGCGTAACTTCAGCCAAAAACGGGGAATGTTGCAGGGTTAAGCTTCATCGGCAAGGTCAAGGGGAACTATGAAAAAGCTCTGGAAGCGGTTTCGCCGCACGGCCGGGCGATGACTACAGGAGCCGGGCCGGCGACCGCCGCTCGCGGGCTTGTGCGGATTGCTCTTGCGGTGGCCGCGATCGTGAGCCTGATCGCGGGGACCGTTTCGCCCGCACTCGCCATACCGCGGCCGGTCAAGATCGTTGTGTTGGGAGACTCTTACGCCGCAGGAAACGGCGCAGGCTTCTACGAGGGCCCGCAGGATTGCTTCCGCAGCCGCACCGGGTGGGTTGAGCAGTATGCGAACGGCCTCAGGGCCGCCGGGTACCAGGTCACCCTGGTGAACCGGGCCTGCAGTGGGGCGCGAACCCAGGACATAACCAACGACCGGGTCATGAGCTCCGCCAGCTACTCCATACCCCTCCTGGGCGACCGCAGGAGCGACGAGGCTGCGGCTCGTAACGTTCTGACCGGACTCGGCCTGTGCGTTTCTCCTCATCCCGAGGAGGAGCGATACGACGTCACCGCAACCAGCACCTTCAACGGCCTGCTCACCACGTTCACGTTCACCTGCACCCGGGTCCTGGGAGCCCAGATCAATGCGGTGGGGAGCGACGCCGACGTCGTCCTGATGATGATGGGAGGAAACGACGTCCACTTTGCGACTTTGGTCCGGGAATGTTTTGTACTTCCTGGCCCTGCCACCTGCCGTGCCTCGCTCCAGCAAGCGAACAGCCTGCTGGGCGGCGTTCGGCAGGCAATGACGGAGGTTCTGACTGCTGTTGGCAGCAGACTCAATCCGAGCGCAAGGGTGGGCCTCCTGTCCTACCCGTACCTCGAGAAGAGCGATGACTTCACCCTAATCTCACTGTTGCCGCTCGAGTCCTTTCGAGCTGGCGAGGAGGTACGCAAGCTCGGACGAAGCGGCGACGAGATTCAGACTTCCGCGGTCAACGCGGCCAACCTCACCCTGGGACGAGACTTCGCCCACTTCGTTGGGGGAGTGAAGGAGCGATTCGCCGGCCACGAGCCGGATGGGACCATCCTGCTCTTCAACCTCGATGGATGGCTCCACGAGGTTACGACACTGATCCCGGCCGAGTGGTACCACCCGAACCCGAACGGCCACGCCGCCTACTCGAAGGTGATGATCGAAGATCCTCGATTCGGCCCCGGAGGACTTTAAGCCCGCAACCTGGTCGGCGCCGCGGGACTGAGCCCCTCGATCGGCCAATCGGACTACGGAGGTCAGAATGGATTCAATCCGTACTCATAAGGGCCTCTGCGGCTTCAAGAGTTCACCGAGTTTCGAAAGGACCACCTCAATGAAGGGGGAACAGCCATGAAGATCGGGGTACTCGGGACGGGGATAGTCGGCCAGACAATCGCGGCCAAGCTGGCCGCACTGGGCCACGAGGTGGCAATCGGCACACGTGACGTCCCGTCATTGATGGCACGCACCGAGGTTGGTATGGGGCAAAAGGAGCCTTTCTCCGCCTGGATTGCCAAGAATCCTGCAATTAGGGTCGCGGAGTTCAGCGAGGCCGCGGCGCACGGGGAGATCGTGTTCAACGCAACCTCGGGGGCGCGTTCAATGGAGGCTCTGGGTCAGGCGGGAGCAGACAACCTCTCCGGCAAGATCATCGTCGACCTCGGCAATCCGCTCGACTTTTCTCGAGGGATGCCTCCATCGTTGACCGTCTCCAACACCGACTCACTCGGCGAACAAATCCAGCGCGCCTTTCCGGACGCCAGAGTCGTCAAGACTCTCAACACCGTCAACGCCTTGGTCATGGTCAATCCTCAGCAGGTCGCCGGTGGAGACCATCACGTTTTCGTCAGCGGCAACGACGCCGGCGCCAAGGCGGAAGTGACGACCATCCTGAAGGACTGGTTCGGCTGGCGCCATGTGGTCGACCTGGGCGACATTACCAGCGCTCGGGCTGCCGAGATGTACCTCCCGATCTGGGTTCAGATCCTCGCGTCGATGGGAACGCCGATGTTCAACATCCGGATCGTGACTTGAGGGCCGCAACTTTGTCTAACGGGGGCGTCGTGGCGAATCCGGAGGGCCGCCGCCTGGGAATGGCGGGCTTGGGGGCCACGTCGATTTGAAACGCACGGCATCGTTAGCATCGATCGGGTTGCTGGTTCTGCTGATCGCCGGCCCCGCCTGCCAATCCGCTGAGACGGAGTCCAGGGCGCCCATCGACCCCAACTCAATCGCCGTCGTGCTGGGGACCGGGATCGCACCCTCGGAGGCGGACGGCATGACGGGGATCATCCTAGGCAAGCTCACCGATCAATTCATCCAGCAGCGTTGGCTCCAGGCGTCCGATGCGGAGATCAACGCTTTTCTAAGCGCCATGGAGCGGTTCAGGGCGCAGGAAGAGATAGACCAGGAGGAGCGTAAGGCGGAGATGCTGGAAGAGCTGAAGTCACCTTCCCTGGATGAGCATGATCGCCGGATAACGCAGGCTCAGCTGGAGACCCTCGAAAACAACCTGCAGACCCATCGGGAGCTGGAAGTGCAGCGAAAGGGGCCCGATTCCGAGAAGCTCGACGAGTTTGAACGCCAGTTTGCCTCCTCGACCGTCACCCGCTGGAAGATGCACCGTGAGCTGTACGAGGAGTACGGAGGGCGAGTGATATTCCAGCAGTTCGGCAACGAGCCGGTCGACGCCTACAGGGACTTCATGAAGGAGAAAGAAGCGGAGGGCGCGTTCGAGATCCTCGACAGGCACTACGAAGCAGAGTTCTGGGACTACTTCGTCAATGACGGTAGCCACATGTTCATCTCGGAGGAGGCGGGCGAGAAGGCCATGACCATGCCGTGGTGGCTGGCAGAACCCCGGTGACTGACTAGCTTGGGGAACCATCCGGCCAGTGATGCATGATCTTGTATAATGGCACCATGAAACGCACCACGGTGATGGCGGATGAAGAAACGTTAGGTCGGCTGCAGGAGCTCGCCCGCGATCAAGGGCGTTCCTTCGCTGCTGTTGTGCGCGAGGCGCTTGACGAAAAGGCAGCTACCTATCGTCCCCGAGTCGAAAGCTTGGGCATCGCAACGTCAGAACCCTCTGGTACCGCCGCCGAAAAAGGTTCCGAGCGAACACCGCCTCGATCTTGGCGCTGATCCTGGATACGGGTCCGCTTTACGCTTCGTTGGACCGCGGGGATCGAGATCATGCACGTTGCCGCTCGCTCATTGAACAGTCTGAAGAATCCCTGGTAATACCTTCCCCCGTCCTTCCAGAGCTGGACTACCTGGTTGGGGAACGACTCGGGCCGGGCCCAATGCTTGCCTTTCTGCGCGACATCGAACGGGGCGCATACCGGATCGAGGACCTGGTGACCCCCGACTACCGGCGCGTCGCGGAGCTGATTGATCGTTATGCCGATCAAGACATCGGTTTTGTGGACGGCGCCGTGCTAGCGGTGGTCGAGCGATTGCACGAGGAAAAGCTTGCCACCTTGGATCGTCGCCATTTCTCCATCTTGCGGCCTAAGCACGCCAAGGCCTTGGTGCTACTTCCTGAGTGACTGGACGCTGCTCTCCCACTCTGCGCCCTGTTCGGGCTGCTGCACGATGCACGTGAGGTGGTGAACCTGAAGGTTGGGTCTGAGGCGCACAGCCGAGCGCCGGTGAGTCACTGAATTTTCAGACGTCCAGAACTGGGCTTTACTAGCGTTGCTTTCGGGAGTCCGGGATGAAAGCATGGCCCGCAAGGGCTTACCCACTACACCTCGATAAGGCGATCAAACTTGACCGATCAATCCGGACCCACCGGGGCCCCACACCACCGGCCTCGCCACAGGGCCCGGTTCCAAACCCATTATCAAGCTCGTCACATGGCGAGCTGGCTACCCCGCCGTCCGAAGGCCGTCGGGAGCGGTCCCCGCTCCTTGCCTTCTCCCCTGGCGGTTGTCACCCTCCTCGCCATGCTGGCGCTGACTGTCGTCTTGACGGTTCCTTCCGCGGACGCCCAGCGAAACGTCTGTCACGGGGACGCCGAATGCGAAGCCTTGTTCGACCTGGCATCTGGCGGGGGCGGCGACTCGGGCGACACGGGCGCGGGTGGGAGTGGCAGCGTCAGCGGTCCCGGAGGAGAGGGTAGCGATGGGGGTGGGTCCGGCCAGGCATCGGCCGGCAGTGGTGATGGCGGGGACGGCGGGATCGGCGCCGGCGGAGCGGGGGGTGGAGGTCTGAGCGGCGCGGGTGGCAGTGGTGTCGGTGGCTCCGGCGGCGACGGTAACGGCGGTGCTGCCAAGAGTGGGGACGCCGCGGACGGCGGAGACGGCGGAGAGAGCGGGGATGGCGGAGACGGCGGAGGCAGCGGCGACAGCGGTTCCGGCGGGGATGCCGGCGATTTGCTCGTCGACTTCGGCGATTCCGAATAACCGACGCCGGAGGCGCCGGCCATCACCGTCGACACGACGGCCACACCCAGCTCCAGTCCGCAAGCCGCCTGCGGGAAGCCGTCACGAC
>JBBDRH010000352.1:0-4001 GCA_040905645.1 Actinomycetota bacterium | reverse complement strand
CGGAGGTGAGCTCCAGGTCGTGAGGCTCCACGCCTGCGGGCGTGAGGTTCGACACCTCCGCCCTGGTGCCGGCCACGCGCGTGGACACAAACTCGAGGGGATAAAAGGCGGTCACGACCTCCGTCTTGGGAGGGGCTCCATCGTCTCCTCCTCCATCACCGCAAGCGACGAGGGCGAGCGCCAGTACCAAGAGCAGTGCAAGAAAACGGCTCACAATGCGCATACCTTACCCTTATTGAGAATGATTCGCAATCGCAATAAGGCGTTTTGTGAAAAACTTCAGGGATGGGAGTCGAGCCGCAACGCAGTCCACGAACCACCCGCCAGCAGGTGGCGATACTGGACGTGCTCGGAAGCGCGAAGAAGTTTTGCAGCGCGCAGCAGATCCACAGCACCCTGGTGCGCAGACACCAGGAGGTGGCCCTGGCGACCGTCTATCGAACACTGAAGACACTGAGCGATTCCGGCGAGGTGGACGTGATCTTCAGCGAGGGCGAGGCCCTGTACCGGCGGTGCAAATCCGTCGAGCACCATCACCACCTGGTCTGCAGGGAGTGTGGAGTCAGCGTCGAGATCGAGAACCCGGACCTGGAGACCTGGGCGGCAGCCGTGGCATCAGCTCACGGGTTCGAATCGGTCGATCACACACTGGAGCTCTACGGCACCTGCCGGAGGTGCTCCTCCGGCAAGTAGCCTAATTTTAGCCCTCGTACCCCTCTACGGTGGCGGCATCGCGGACCGTTGCCGCGTCCGGGTCGAGGCCGGCCGCTCTTCGAGCCTGGCGCTGGCGAAGCAGGTCCCAGCACTGGTCCAGTGTCACCTCGATAACCTTCAGTCGCTGGCGCGCCTCCGCGCCCGCCTCACCTCGTGACTCCTGTTGAAAGAGCTCATGCTCCTCATGGGCCAGAGTGTTTATTCTGTCGAACAGCGCTTGGTCGTCCATGGTGGTCTCCCCTTCCTACCTGCGCAGCGCCACTAGAGAACGATGTTCACGAGCTTGGGGGGTACGGCAATCACCTTTTTCGGCTCGCCGCCATTCAAATGAGCCTGCACCCGTTCGCTGGAGAGGGCCAGGTCCTGCATCTGCTCTTTCGAAACCTCCGCGGAGACCTCGATGCGGTCCCTCACCTTGCCGTTGACCTGAACCACCATGGTCACCTGCTCTTGTTTGGCAAGTTTCTCGTCGTAGCTGGGCCACTGCTCCTGGTGAATCGAGCTCTCGTTGCCGTAGCGATGCCACAGCTCCTCGGACACGAACGGAGCTATCGGCGCCAGAAGCCTCAGGAAGGTTTCGGCGGCCTCCCGCGGCACCGGCCCGTCCAGCTTGGAGAAATGGTTCACCAGCTCCATCATCTTGGCGATGGCGGTGTTCAACCCGAACTCCTCGAAGTCCTGAGTTATGGCTTTCACCAGGCGATGCACCTGGCGGTTGAGAGCATCGGGCACCGGCTCGTCGGAAACTTCCTGAAGAATTCGCCAGACTCGGGACAACCAGCTGTGGGCCACCCTTCCTATCTCCCCGTAGCCGTCCTCGGGAAAGTCGTAGTCCGCCGCCGGCGGGCTGCTGAAGAGGATGAAGGTTCGAGCGGCATCGGCCCCGAAGGCGTCCACGACCGCGCCTGCCTCGATGACGTGGCCGGTCGATTTCGACATCTCCCTGCCCGCCCAGCTGACGTGGCCCTGGTTGAACAGGCTCAGGAACGGCTCGCTGAAGTTGACCAGGCCCATGTCCTGAAAGAACTTGATGAAAAACCTGGCGTAGATCAGGTGCATCACCGCGTGCTCCACGCCGCCGAAGTAGTTGTCGACGGGGTTCCAGGCGGCCACCTTGGCGGGATCGAAGGCCATGGACTCGTTCTTGGGGTCGCAGTAGCGCAGGAAGTACCAGGAGGAGTCGAAGAAGGTGTCGAGGGTGTCGGTCTCACGCCTGCCCGGTGCTCCGCACTGCGGACAGGCGACGTTGACAAAGTCCGGGTTGTTGGCCAGCGGGCTGACCGCCTCCTCGGTGGACGTGTAGTCGGCCTGGGAGGGAAGCAGCACCGGAAGGTCCTCGTCGGGGACGGGCACCTCGCCGCAGGTTTCGCAGTAGATGATCGGGATCGGCGTCCCCCAGTAACGCTGACGTGAGACCAGCCAGTCGCGCTGGCGGTAGTTGACCTGGCGTTTGCCCTTGCCCTGCTCGTCGAGCCAGGCGATGACGTCGGTGATCCCCTCCTGCGTCTGTGGATCGACCCGCGTTCCGGTGAAGGGACCCGAGTCGACCAGGATCCCGGTGCCGGGAGCCGCCTGGGTCATCGTGGCCTCATCGAGAGGAGGACCGTCCTCGGGCTGCACGACGACCCTTATGGGGATGTCGTTGCGCCGGGCGAACTCGAAGTCCCTCTGATCGTGCGCGGGCACCGCCATGATCGCTCCGGTTCCGTAGCCCATAAGGACGTAGTCGGCCGCCCAGACGGAGATCTTCTCGCCGTTCACCGGGTTGATGGCCACCGCCGGCAGCCTCATCCCCTGGCTGGCCCCCTTGGCCCCGAGGCGATCGATCTCGGACTGCCGGCGGACTCCGTCGACAAACTCCTTGAAGGGCTCCTCCATCTCGGTGCCGGCCACCATCTCGGCCGCGGCGGGGTGCTCGGCAGCAAGAACGAAGAAGGTGGCGCCCCACAGGGTGTCGGGGCGGGTGGTGAACACCGGGAAGTCGATGACCTCGTCGTTTCCTTCACGCTTCAGTTTGAAGACCACCTCGGCGCCGTAGCTGCGCCCGATCCAGTTGCGCTGCTGGGTCAGAATCGAGTCCGACCACTGCAGCCCCTCCATGTCGTCCAGCAGGCGGTCCGAGTAGTCGGTGATCTTGAGGAACCACTGGGTCAGATCACGGACCTCGGGCACCGAGCCGCAGCGCCAGCACACTCCCGTGGACAGCTGCTCCTTGGCCAGGACGGTCTTGTCGACCGGGCACCAGTTGACCGGCGAGGTCTTGCGGTAGGCCAGGCCGCGCTTGTACATCTGGAGAAAGATCCACTGGTTCCACCGGTAGTAGTCGGGCAGACAGCTGATCACCTCCCGCTCCCAGTCGTAGGAGTATCCGAGGCGCATGAACGAGGAGCGCATCTTGGCGATGTTGGAAAGTGTCCACTCCCTGGGGTGAACCCCACGTTTGATGGCCGCGTTCTCCGCCGGCAGCCCGAAGGCGTCGTAGCCCATGGGGTGCATCACTGCATTGCCCTTCATTCGCCAGTAGCGAGCCATCGCATCGGCGATCGAGTAGTTCTCGACGTGCCCCATGTGCAGGTCGCCGGAGGGGTAGGGGAACATCTCCATCACGAAGCGCTTCGGCTTGTCGCCCGGGTCGTCGGGGACGCGGAAAACGCCGTCTCGCTCCCACCGCTCGGCCCAAGGCTGCTCAAACGACTGCGGATCGTATGTCTCTGCCATGAAACTACGGTACAGCACCGAATGTGGGTTTAACCTCCGGCCCCCTGTCGCCTATTTGAACGTTGCTTCGCTATCGGGTGCCATCGAGAGACCGCACTGAGTTTCACTCGGCCGCTCGGCCGGGTCACATTAGGTCGAGCGAGACTGCTAATGGATAGGTGGGTTCGAGTGCCCCCTTCCGAGCCAGAGAAAGGTGCGCGATCCAGCCCTTTCCGGGCTCGATTGACTTCTCAAGAATGGCCCCAAAAGGGGTTCTTGCTCAAATTTGCTCACGTGACTTCTGGGAACCGTGGGCTAAGGCGGTTCTGGGGAAAATCAGTTCCGGGTCTAGTCCGGGCGAGTCCTGGCCGACCGGCACCGCCCTTCTTCCTTAGCTCGATTTGGCTTCAGACTCGATCAATCAGCAGCTACATCTGCGGATTCTCCCGGAAGGGCTCAGAAGTAAACCGGCGAGCAGTTTTTAGGCGGCGCCGACAAAAACCCCGAGTTCCTTTCCTAGGAATTGGCGAAGAACTTGCCGAGTAGAGCGGAGGCGCGCTGCTGACGTCGATATGTCCGGCTAACACCTG
>JBBDRH010000351.1:0-4006 GCA_040905645.1 Actinomycetota bacterium | reverse complement strand
AGCCCGAGAATGATCGCTCTAGCGTTGAATCTCACCAAGGCCGACTATATCGGATCGATGTGCCCGGCGGAACAAGATTCCTCCCCGCTCAGCTCGCCGTGCTCGCGCCGGTATTTGGTGTCCCTTCGGCAGGCGCAGACGCGGCGCTACCATCCGGCCGGGCGGCAGGAGCCTCGCTAGAGCTCGCCGGGGGTCCTCGCCGTGGGGCCGGCGGTCCCGGCCAGCCACTCCAGCAGGGGAGTGACCGAGCGCCACGCCTCGACCACTCGCTGTTTGGCCTCCGCGGTGTGAAGCCAGTCTCCCGCCGGATGAAAGATGCCGGCCGCCAGGTGGGGCAGCCGCAGCAGGTGGACGCGCGGGTGATCGGCCGGGTAGCCCCTGGGGGCCGTCTTGAGGGCGCCATACTTCATGAGCTCCAATCCCTCCGCCTCCATTTTCGTCACAACCTCTTCGAGCTTGGGTCCGGTGTCGTCTGCGGCGATTGCAGACCGGACGGCGGCCAGCCGTTCGCGATCGGGGTCGTACAGACCGCCGCCGGCAAACAGGCCCTCCTTGCGCAGCTGGACGTACCAACCCCCTCTGCCAGGGTGATACAGGACCGCGTAGATCTGCAGTTTGTAAGGAGTCTTGTCTGCCGAAAATCGGGTGTCGCGATTGGGACGGAAGACCTTTCCATCGCCAAACTCCTCGTTAACCTCGGCCAGGAGCGCCTCGAGCGGCCCCCGAACCGCCTCATCGTAGGTCTGGCGATTGGCCTGGAACCACTCGCGGTTGTTGTTCTGCTCCAGCTCGCTGAACCAGGCGAGCGCTGCCGGAGGCCATCCTTTAAATGACTGCACTCACTACCTCCTGGACTGCACGAGCGGCGCAGCTAGGACCCTTCGGCATGGATGAACGGGCGGTCGGGCCGCTATTCGAGGATGCCGAAGGCGAATCCCAGGAAAAGCAGGAACAGAAGGGCTCCGATTACGAGGCCGGCCAAAGCACGCCCGCCGAGTTGTTCTGCCATTCCCATCCCCCTCGCGCGGCCGACGCTGCGACCATACGCTCTTTTTTTGGCGATAACCAGATCGGTTGTCGAGGTCCCCAGGGGGCGTGGAGCCGCCTTCCCGAGACGGGCGTCGGGCGGACGAAGCGGCATCGAACGCCTCTACCGCCGGACCTATCGCCCCTCCCGGTAATCGGGCTGGATAATTGCGAACGCAGCGCTCTGGGGGTCGATGAGCAGAGCCATCACACCGACCGGGATCTTTAGCGGAGGAACCATGACCTGCCCGCCGGCCGCCAGGGTCCGTTCTACCGCGGCGTCCGCATCCTCGACCGCAAAGTAGACCATCCAGTGCGGCGGCACCTGTGGCGGGGTTTCGTCGCCCATGATCTGCAGGCCCGCCAGGCCCTCGTCCCATTTCTGCCCTTCGATGTGCCACATCAGGTAGGGAAGCTCGGGTGGCGCCTCCGGTGACCGTTCCGCCTTCCAGCCGAAGACGTGGCCGTAAAAACTCTGGGCCTTATCGAGGTCACGGGTGCCCAGGTTGGTCCAGGTCCAGGTGCCCACTTCGTTGACCAGCTCAGCGCCCGCATGCCGGCCCGGCTGAATGGCGCTGATGAACGCTCCCTCGGCGTCCCGGTAGACGGCTACCCGGCCGGATTCCATCGGCAGCTCCATGGGCTCCATCAAGACGCTGCCGCCCGCCTCGCGCACCTTGGCGGTGGTCTCGTCGATATCTGCAACGGTTATGTAGCTGGACCACGCCGGCGGCTGGTACTCGTTCTGCGTGGGGCCGTACCCCGCGACCATTTTTCCCTTATAGGCGAAGAAGCCGTAGCCGCCGGCTTCGTCGACAGGCCCCGCCGATTTGGCCTCCCAACCGATCAGGTCGCCGTAGAAGGCCGTGGCTGCATCCACATCCGGAACTGCAAGGTCGACCCAGCAGAACTCTCCAGGTTTGTAGCCGTCGCGCTCGCTCATCGGACCCCTTTCGTCCTCGTCAGGTTCATTCGTTCCCTTTCTTGCGCAATCGAATCGACGACGCGAATCCAAAGCAATTAGCGCCAAACGATCCTTGGTTTCAAGCTAATGGTTCTGTAGCGGGCTGGCGTGGCGGGGCTGGTTCAGGCCCATCCGGCCGAAGCGTGGGCCCGACGGTTTACCCGGCGGCCCAATTGAGGGGGTCCGGCAACTCTCCGGAAGCTGCGGCATGGCAGGGCTTGAGCCTCACAACGCGCCGGTGCGATACTCAGCTGGGAAGCGGAGACTCCGCCGCCCCATCGGGAGGTGAAGTCCGTGGCCGTGAGAAGGCTGGCGTCGATTGGTTCTATCGTCCTTGGAGCTCTCTTGGTGCTGGGCGGGATTGGGACATGGTTTCTGGTCAGCACGACGTTAGGAAATCAGAAGATCACCACCTCGGATGATGCCTGCCTCCCCGGCCGCAATGTGTCGGGCCCGTTCACGGCCTACTGCGAGGCCAAGGTGATCGAGAAGCACACCCTCGAGGCATCCGACGGCCTCCACTACGCAGAGCTCGAGCGCGATGATCCGAGAAGGGAGAGCGCTCTCACGGCATCGTTCCTGCAGTCGTCTCTTTTCACTTCGGTCGTCGCATTCGGTCTGTCCGCCATGGCGGCGGCGATAGGAGTCCTGTTCGTGCTCATAGGCTTAGGGATGCGCGACGTCGAGAAGCGCACCGGCTAGGAAATTCTCAGCGGCGCGCACCGAAAGGGTGACCGATAAACGGAGAGACAAAGATTACTGAGCCCCTGCCCCCGCCCGCTGAGCCGCCCGACACCGAATTCATCGTTCGTCCGATCGGTTGGGTGGAGTCGCCGCTGATCGATACTCACACCGCACCCAAGCAGGGCGACGAGGGCGCACCGGATGCCTGGCTGGTCTTTGTTCCCGAGGTGGCCGCCGGGCTCCGCAATCTGATGCCCGGCGCCGAAATTCTGGTGCTCACCTGGCTGCACAAGGCCGGCCGCGACGTTTTGGTGGTTCATCCACGCTCGGACACGACGAGGCCCGAGCAGGGAGTATTCAGCACCCGCTCTCCCGATCGTCCCAACCCGATCGGACTGCACCGGGTCACTATTGTCTCGATCGACGGAACCAGGATGCTGGTCAGCAACCTGGAGGCGGTAAACGGGACCCCGATCCTGGACATCAAGCCGGTGCTGCGCTCGATCGCCGAGCGCTAGCCGAATTCGGCTGACCGAAGGACCGGCCGGCGGACAGCTGTGCGCTTTACCCGGACCTGCCCAAGTCTGTAATCTGCACTCCGGCGACAAGCTCTAGGCGTGGGAGATCAGCTCATGGCAAACGAGACCAATCCTCACGAGGAGATGTGGCGGAGCCTACTGACGGACCCGGTATCCCCCATTCACCAGGATCGGGTCAAGTTCAAGCTGCTGCCCGGTTCTCCTCGCTGCAAGACCTGCCTGTTCCCGTTGGGTGGTGTCACCCGGGCACTTACGCGCAAGTGGGGCAGGGAGCCCTCTCGCAAGAACCCCAACTTCTGCAACCTTTGTGAAGAGTTCGTTCGCACCCATCCCGGAGGGGCCGAGATCGACCTGTCCCTGCTCTTCGCCGATGTCCGCGGCTCCACGGCCATGGCGGAGCAGATGAATCCCACCGATTTCACCGCCCTCATGAACCGTTTTTTCGCCTCGGGTTGCGAGCAGCTGATCGACAGTGACGCACTCATCGACAAGTTCGTCGGCGACGAGGTGATCGGCCTCTTCATCCCGGCCATGCTGGTCGAGCATCCGCGGGCTGCCATAGAGGCCGCCCGGAAGCTGCTTGCCGCCACCGGCCACGCCGACCCCGAGGGACCGTGGCTCCCGGTGGGCATCGGCGTCCACTCAGGCACCGCCTTCGTGGGATCGGTCGGCGATGGATTGGTTGCCGATTTCACGGCGATGGGGGATGTGGTCAACGTGACCGCCCGGCTTGCATCGCAGGCAGCCACCGGCGAGCTTCTCGTGACCGAAGAAGCCTGGGATCGTGGCGGAG
>JBBDRH010000350.1:0-4015 GCA_040905645.1 Actinomycetota bacterium | reverse complement strand
GACGGCACCACCGTCGTGGCCGACATCCTGCCCTCCCCCACCGCCACATAGAGGGCGTCCAGGCTCGAGTACTTGAGCTCCCGTGCCAGAGTCTCCAGAGTTCCGTCCGCCACCATCTTCTGAACCGGCAGGGAGGCCCGTCGCAGCGCCTTGATCAGGTAGTCCTTGCCCTCGGTCAGGGCCTCCTCACGCCGTTGCGCGGTGAACCACTGCTTGATCTTGTTCCTCGCCCTCGGGGTGGCGACGATGTCCAGCCAGTCCCTGCTGGGCCCCCCGGATTTCGAGGTCAGCACCTCCACGGTTTCCCCGGAGACGAGCTGATGCGACAGCGGCACCAGCCGACCGTCCACCCGCGCTCCCGAGCAATGGTGGCCGACCTCGGTGTGAATTGCGTAGGCGAAGTCGATCGAGGTGGCCCCTTTGGGAAGCTCGATCACCTCACCCTTGGGGGTGAACACGAACACCTCGTCGGCGAACAGGTCGAGACGCAGCGTGTTGAGGAACTCGGCGTCGTCCTCGGTGTCCTGGAGCTCCAGCATCCGCTCCATCCAGGCGGCCTGGCCGTCGCGCTGCTGCGAGGACCCGCCGTCCTCCTTGTACGCCCAGTGTGCGGCGACTCCCTGCTCGGCGGTTCGGTGCATCTGCAAGGTCCGGATCTGAATCTCCAGAGGCTTGCCCTCGGGGCCCACCACCGTGGTGTGGAGCGACTGGTAGAGGTTGAACTTCGGCATGGCGATGTAGTCCTTGAAGCGTCCTGGGATGGGCTTCCAGAGCGAGTGGATGGCGCCGACCGCGCCGTAGCAGTCCTTCAGGTCGTCGACGATCACCCGCACCCCCACCAGGTCGAAGATCTCGTCGAACTCCCTGCCCCGCAGCGCCATCTTTTCGTAGATCGAGTAGAAGTTTTTGGGCCGCCCGGTCACCTCGGCCTTGACCTTGACGTCCCGCATCTTCTGGGTGACCTGGCCGATCACATCGTTCAGGTAGTTCTCCCGAGCGGGCTGCCGGTCAATCACCATGTGCTCGATCTCGGCGTACACTTTCGGGTGAAGCGTCCGGAAGGCGAGGTCCTCCAGCTCCGCCCGGATCTGCTGCATGCCCATCCGGTTGGCGAGCGGAGCGTAGATCTCGAGAGTCTCGCTGGCCACCACCTGCTGGCGATCGGGCGGGAGAGGCTCGATCGTGCGCATGTTGTGCAGCCGGTCGGCGAGCTTGATGATGAGCACCCGCATGTCCTTGGCCATCGCCAGGATCATTTTGCGGAGGTTCTCGGCCTTCTCCTGCTCCCTGCTGCGGAACTTGATGCGATCGATCTTGGTGAGGCCGTCGATGATGTCGGTCAGCTCGTCGCCGAAGATGGTCCTGAGCTCCTGCAGCTCCAGAGAGGTGTCCTCGACCGAGTCGTGAAGGAAGGCGGCGATGATGGTCATCGAGTCCATCCCCTGCTCGGCGAGGATCCGCGCTACGCCGATCGGGTGCTGGATGAACTCCTCGCCCGACTTCCTCATCTGACCCTCGTGGACGACATGGGCTATCTCGTAGGCTCGGACGATGCCCCGGGTCTCGGCCCTGGGGTGGTGGCCCTTCACCAGCCGGACGATGTCCAGGATCTCCTTGGGGATGGGTGGAGGAGAGGACTGGGGGCGGAACCGGTAGAAGACTCCCTTTACGTTCCGGGCGGCGTGATCGAGCACCTCCTCGGGGATGCTCCCGATCTTCTTCGCCAGCGCCGAGGCCTTGCTTTGAGTGGCCTGGTCGTCAAGATCCGTCCCCCCGGCCGGGGGCACGACGGTGGTCTTACCCTTCTCGGCCAAACAACCTCCACAGTCCTTGGATCCATCTCATTAAAGCATGCTCGATTTGCGCTCTCTACGTCCGTCAACCGTCGCTTGACGGATTCCGGCTGTCAAGTTACAGTTGACGCATGACACCTACCGAAGTACCCCATCTTGCAGAACTGATAGACCTCGTAGAGCAGCAAGCGAACGGCGGCTCCGACCTTGACTGCATCACACTGGCGGAATCGGTCTCCTACGATCTCGGGCAGATGGCCGACCAGCTCACCGACCACTTTGTTCAGAAGGCCCGGGCGGCAGGACACTCCTGGGCGGAGATCGGCAAGCAGCTCGGAATGAGCAAACAAGGAGCACAGCAGCGATACATCGCGACCGGCCAGGAATCCAATGAAGCTCTCATCGGACAGATGCTGGCTCTCGAACTACCGGCCCAAGGCGATCCGTCCAGAGCGCAGAGCGTCCGCAAGACCCTCAAGAAAGTGAAGGAGGCCCTTCATTTCCAACGGTTCAACGATGGCGCCCTCCAGGTGGTCGTCGGCGCTCAAATGCAAGCCCGGGAACTTCGTCACCCCTACATAGGATCCGAACATCTTCTGCTTGCCCTGCTGGCAGCCGAAGACAATTCGGCAAAGAAGGCGCTTGCAGCTCTCGGCGTAACCGTCGAGAGCTCCCGCCCTAAGATTCTCGAGGAGCTCGGCACCGGAACCGCCTCGGGATCAGGCCACATGCCATTCAAGAAAGAGGCCAAAATAGCCCTGGAGCTGGCCTTGAGGGAGTCGATTCGCCTGGGCCACGACTACATCGGAAGCGAACATGTTCTGCTAGGGCTGGTGCGTGCCGACAACCGGGCGGTCGCGCTGCTGAAGGGTCTGGGAGCCACCAAGGACCAGATCGTCGAGCAGGTAGACGGGCTGTTTGAAAAACCCTGATTGACGGATCTCGATCCGGGGGACGGTTAACCTGGATCGATGGTTAGCGCAGTGCGTCACCCCGGCCGGCGGCGAGTCCGCAGCAGGATTCCGCTCGTCTCCCTGGCGGTGGTGGCGATCCTGGTGACGGCGACGGTTTTTGCCGCCCGAGGCCGGAACGCGGATCCTCTGCTCGGGGAGCGGGACAGCACGATACTTCTCGCCTGGACCACCGGCGGCCTGGACCCCGGCTTCGCGGGGAGCGCAGCTCGATTACCCGGAGTCGACGCGGTAGCCGAGGTGCGCAATGGGATGGGGTGGCTGAGCTCCTGGGCCGCCGAGGGAGCGGCGCCGGTCGGCGCTCCGGCAGGGTTCAAGGTCCCGGTTGAGGTGGCCTCAATCGATCCGGCCGAGTACTCCAAGTTCATCCCGGCCGGCGAGAAGAGCACCTTCGAGCAGCTCGCCCGGGGAGGTGCCTTGATGGGACGCACCGGCGCCGAGCTGAGGGGCATCACCAGCACCGGCACCCTACAGATGGGCGATATCACCGTTCCCGTGACCGGCGTCGTCGACGATGAGCTGGTTGCGAGCCACGAGGTGATCGTCTCCCACCAGACGGCGGCCGCCCTGGGCATCGACGATCCCAAGTACATCCTCATTGCGCTGGGCCCCGAGGCCAGCGAGGAGGGAGTTGAGGAAGGCCTGAAGCGCGGGCTGCCCGCCGGCAAGCGCCTCGGCACCCGTACCCCCGATGGCGAGGCCCGCATCTTCCGGCCGGGAGGGACCGGCCTTCCGCAGGCGGAGGTAAAGGAGGTGTTCGGCGAGTTCTCCGCCCGTCAGGGCAGGGGTGCTGCGATCGTCATCGACTCGGCCTGGATCGAGGCAAACACCCCCAACGTCACCTTTCCGCTGCTGGGCGAGACCCGCTGTCACAAGGTGCTGATTCCCATGGTGAGGGGAGCCCTGGACGAGGTCGTGGATAAGGGTTTGAGCTCGCTGGTGGACAGGAGGGACTTCGGGGGATGTTTCGCCCCTCGGATGCTGAACTCCGATCCCCACTCGGGGATCTCCCGGCATGCATGGGGAGCTGCCATCGACTTCAACGTCTCCGGCAACGGGCTGGGCCAAAAGCCCACCATGGACCCCAGGCTTATCGAGATCATGGAGCGGTGGGGGTTTACCTGGGGAGGGCGCTGGATGGTGCCCGACGGGATGCACTTCGAGTACCTGCGCGAAGCAAAATGAAGGGAAACAAGAGGGACTAGGTTCTCTAAGTCATGTCAAGCTTTTCTGGCAACTTCCAGCGCCATC
>JBBDRH010000349.1:0-4079 GCA_040905645.1 Actinomycetota bacterium | reverse complement strand
CCCTGTGACGCGCTCGGCCAGGCAGTTCTCAAAGACCGAGAGGGCTTCCTCCAGCTGAGCATCGGTGATGACCAGAGGCACGAGGTGGCGCAAAACGTTATCCTCCGCACCCGCCGTCAGGGCCAGAACTCCCCGGTTGCGAGCCGATTCGATCAAACCGGCCAGGACGTTTCGATCGTAAAACTCGACCCCCACCATCGACCCCAGGCCGCGCACCTCCCGGATTCCGCCGAACCTGCCGGCTATAGACTGCCATCGCTCCCGCAGCAGATCCCCGATCTGTAATGCGCGCTCCATCAGCCTCTCCTCGGCCAGCACCTCCAGCACCGCCAGGCCCGCGGCGCAGGCGACCGGGTTGCCGACATAAGTGCCGCCGAGCGCGTGAGGCTCGGGCGTGTCGATAATGCTGGGGTTCCCGACGACGGCGGATAGGGGAAGCCCGGCTGCTATCGATTTGCCCACCAGAACGAGATCGGGCTCAACGGCGGACTGCTCGCATGCCAGAAAGGTTCCGGTGCGTCCGTAGCCGGTCTGAATCTCGTCGGCGATGAGAACCACTCCGGCGGCCCGGCACCTGGCGGCCAGAGCGGGAAGGAAGTCCAGCGGCGGCACGACGAACCCTCCCTCGCCGAGCACCGGCTCCACTATCACGGCCGCGATCGAGTGGCCTGTGATGGCTTCCACCAGGGCGCGAATCGAGGATTCCGTGGTGGCTCCTTTGAGGTTGGGGTAGGGAATGCGGAAGACCTCGGGTGCGAAGGGTCCGAAACCCTGCTTTATGGGAACCTCGCGGCTGGTGAGCGTCATCGCGAGCAGCGTCCTGCCGTGAAAAGCGCCGTCGAAGCAGACAATTCCCGGGTGCCCGGTGGCCGCTCGTGCGATCTTGACCGCATTTTCCACCGCCTCGGCGCCCGAGTTGAAGAAGACCACCTTCCTGCCGCCCCCACAGGCTCGGGAAATCCCCTCCGCAAGCTGGAGGTATTGCTCGTACGCTACAGCCGAGAAGTCGGTGTGAACGAACCTCGCCGACTGGGCTCTTATCGCCTCCAGGACTTTGGGGTGGCTGTGACCGACGGCCAGGCAGCCCACTCCGGCGGTCAGGTCGATGAAGCAGTTTCCGTCGACATCCTCGAGGACGGCCCCCTTGCCGCTTGCCGCGAAGATCGCATCCGATGGTGCAACCGCACGAGGCAGCAGTTGCTGCCCCCTCGCAGCCAGCTCACGCGACCGGGGACCGGGGATCTCGGTCACCAGACGGATTGAAGTCATCGGTTCTCGTCCTTGAAGGGCATACCCATCAGCGTAAGCTGACCTCCCATGTTCCGCCCGCGGTTCTAGACTGGGAGGCAATCATGGCCGGCCACCCTTCGGACGTCTGGGCGAGCGGTGAGGCCTACGAGCCCTACGCAGGCCGCTGGAGCCGTCGTGTCGCTCCCGAGTTTCTTGAATGGCTCTCGGTTCCGCCCGGCCTGCGATGGCTCGATGTGGGCTGCGGCACCGGCACCTTGACCGAGGCGGTTCTGGCTTTGGCCGAGCCGGCCGGCGTCATGGGCGTGGACCCCTCGGCGGATTACCTCACCTACGCCCGGCGGCGGATTGAGGATGGACGCGCAAGCTTCGAGTTGGGCAGCGCGCTTTCACTGCCGGCTGCCGAGGGAAATTGCGATGCGGTCGTGTCCGGCCTGGTTCTCAACTTCGTCCCCGACTCGGCCGGAGCAGTGCGCGAGATGGTGCGAGTGACCGCGGACGGCGGCATGGTTGCAGCCTACGTCTGGGACTACGCGGGGGAGATGCAGCTCATGCGCTACTTCTGGGACGCGGCGGTTGCGCTCGATCCTCACGCGCGGGATCTGGACGAGGGCGTGCGGTTTCCACTCTGCAAGCCCGAGCCTTTGGCAAATCTGTTCAGGGGGGCAGAGTTGTTGGATGTCGAGGTGCGAGCCATCGATGTGCCCACGGTCTTCCGCGACTTCGACGACTACTGGAAGCCTTTCTTGGGAGGCCAGGGGCCTGCCCCAAGCTATGCGATGTCCCTTACCGAAGAGCACCGCAGCGCCCTCAGCCTTCACATTCGCTCGGCCCTGCCCGTCGCCGACGACTCAAGCATTCATCTCACGGCACGAGCCTGGGCGGTCAAAGGGCGTCGGACAACTGTCACGTAACCAGCGGATTTCGTCTCCTCGGCCGCATCGACCTGCTTGATTTCTCAAAAAAGTTGACCAAGCCCGTACGAAGTAGGCCGGCCCCGGCGTTTACCAAGTTGAGATGAAACCCTTTGGAAAGATCAGCGAGCACGAGCTTGACCGGCTGTTCTCCGGCAAGGCGCCGGCGGAGAACACTGGCCTGAACGATATCGCTCGATTGGTTCAGAAAGTGCAGACAACCTATCTGACCAACATCGAGCCCGATCTCGAAGCTACCCACCTCGCTGGGCTGATCGAGATGGTCAACCTCACCGATAAAGGCGACCTGGCCGCGAGGCCAGCAAGCAAAGTCACCGGGCCTCACGCACAGGCATCCGGACTACCGAAGCGAAGGAGAAAGTTCATGTTGGAGTCACTATTTGCAACCCTTGCAGCAAAACTCGCAGTGGGTGGTATCGCGATCGCGATGGCCGCCAGCGGAGCCGCCGTCACCGGCCACCTTCCGGACCAGGCACAGACCGGCCTGTCAACGGCTGTAGAAAAGATCGGGATTCACATCCCGCTCGGCGACACCGCCGAGGAAGCGCTGGAGAGGGCGGAAGCCGCCGCCGAAGCTGCCGCTGAGGCCGCCGAGGAAGCGCTGGAGAGGGCGGAAGCCGCCGCCGAAGCTGCCGCTCGGGCCGCCGAGGAATTAACGGGCGAGGGCGACGTCGACGGCGACGAGACCAACGGACCTAACGAGAACGCAGCCTTCGGGCAGAGTGTCGCCGAAGATGCACGAGACGGCGGCGTTGATGGCCAGGACATAAGCGAAGCGGCTCGTGCCGCCCACCGTCCCGAGAATGCAGGACCGCCGGCTGATGCCGCAGGTTCTCCAGGTCAGACCGGTTTGGATCGCGCAAGCCAGACGCCGGCCGCTGGCCACATCCCCAGCTCAGTTCCCGGTGGGAGGCCTGGGGGCGTCGGAGGCGGCACGCCATAGTCGAACAGCAAAACAATTAAGTAGCGAATCAAAATAGCGGTTTCGTGTCGGTCAACGACGCAGACGGCTCCCGAGCGGCTCTCGCCTTAGGCGGGAGCCGCTCGTCGGGGTTAACCTTCCGTCAGCCCATGATCGGAGAACAGTTCGTTACCGTTCTAGCCGCCGCCCGCACCGGGGCAGAGTGGGCCTGGACCAACCTCTACAAGCAGTTCGCTCCCGCCGTCCTGGGTTATCTGAGAGCTCAACAGGCTCCCGAACCAGAAGATCTGACAGCCGAGGTGTTCTTTCAGGTCGTTAAGGGGTTGGGTCAGTTCGAGGGTGGCGAGGCCGACTTTCGTTCCTGGATTTTCGTCATTGCACATCGCAAGCTCATCGATGACATTCGCCACCGGGGCCGGCGGCCCGTCCGGCCGACGGATACCGAGACGCTCGAGTCCCTCGCTTCGAGAGGCAATGTTGAGGATGAAGCCCTCAGTGGTTTGAGTGAGATTGACCTCAGGCGGTTGCTGGCCCAGCTGACCGACGATCAGAGAGACGTTCTTCTCCTGCGAATTCTCGGCGGGCTCACCGTTCCAGAGGTCGCCGCCGCAATCGGCAGGAGGCCCGGAGCCGTTCACGCGCTCCAACAAAGGGCTCTGGCCCGCCTGCGAAAAGAGATGGTGTGACCCGATTCGGCGCCCTGCTCGCTCAGAATTCGGGGATCGACGGTGCGCTCGTGCGGGTGGGATCGTTGGCAGGATCGGCGGCGGCGAGGGTCCCCGAAAACCACTCGTCGAGCTTCCAGTCGGGCACCGGCGGATCGGCTTCGCCCGAGGGAACGAACCGGGAACGCTCCACCAGCTGATAACGATGGACGTAGCGACGGCAGTTCGCAAAAACCTCTCTGACTCGGACGCGCACGACGAGCTTTGCACCGGGGTAGGTCGTAATTAGGGGATCGTCGGGGTCGATGG
>JBBDRH010000348.1:0-4079 GCA_040905645.1 Actinomycetota bacterium | reverse complement strand
GTGTGCGTGGTCTCCTTCTCTAACCGGTGCTTTCTGATCAAGGCGGTGAGGGTCTGGATCGCCACCACGGACAACGGCCACCGGATCCTGGTCCGGGGCTACCTGGAGAAGACCGGTTTTCGAGACGTGATGGACGAGGAGGTGCCTACCCCGGACGACCCGTTGTTCGTGGTCTTCGGCGTAAACTGAGCGAACGCAGTGAGCGAATCCAAGCTTGGCCTTTCCGGTCTACCGACCGAGCGTAGCGAGGGAGTGTAGCCGTGGCGTGCTTTCGGTGTGGCAAGGTCCAGACGGACCCCGCGAAAGGCAAGTCGCCTTGGGCGAGGTTTGTGCTCAAGGGCGAGCAGGTCCTTATGTGCCCCGATTGCCAGAAGGCAGACCCCAATTGGACGTCGCTGGGGGACAGGTGCCCCTTCTGCAACAGCCCCCGGCTTTCGATGGTCATGGGGTCGGTCGTGTGCAAGGGTTGCGGGCGCGACTTCGAAAGAACCCCCTCTTCCTACCTTTAAGGGCTCGCGGGTTTGTGCCGATAAGGAACTCATCGGAATCAGAGTTCGCCTTTGTGACAGCTGATTCATCCCATTCCGGGCGGTCCCTTAAACTGGGGCCCTCCATGCACACCATCGATCTCGTTGCCGACCCCTCCGCAGCCATCCCGCGCCCGCCGGCGCCCGATGCACCCGAGGAGGCGGTGAAAGCGATCATCAAGCAGGTGGTCGACGAGGGCGATCAGGCCCTCTTCGAACTGACCGAGCGATTCGACCGCGTCCGCCTCCACTCCTTGAGGGTCTCGGAGGAGGAGGTAGAAGAAGCTTTTTCTTCGGTTGCCCCGGAGCTCATCGATGCAATGAACGAGGCCGCCCGACGGATCAGGATTTTCGCCACCTACCAATCGCTTCGGCCGTGGGAGGCGGAGGTCGGCGGCGGGATCATCGGCGAGGTGGTCTACCCGGTCTCCCGCGCCGGCTGCTACGTTCCGGGCGGCAAGGCCGCCTACCCCTCGACCGTCCTGATGACGGCCATCCCCGCTCATGTGGCGGGGGTGCCCGAGATCGCTCTGTGCCTGCCCCCGGCGGCCGACGGGACTCTGCCCGCCGCCACCCTGGCGGCGGCTCGGATCGCCGGAGTGAGCGAGATCTACCGCGTGGGAGGAGCGCAGGCGATCGCCGCAATGGCTTACGGGACCGAGTCGATTCCCAAAGTCGATGTCATCGTCGGCCCCGGGAATATCTACGTGGCCCTGGCCAAGCAGCAGGTGGCCGGGCTGGTGGGCATCGACTCGATAGCCGGGCCCAGCGAGGTGGCGATTGTCACCGATGGCAAATTCGATCCCAGGATCGTGGCTCTGGACCTGATCGCACAGGCCGAGCACGGCCCCAACGGCACCTTTGCCGTGGTGACCTGGAACCGGGATGCTCTCGACGAGATCGAAGCAGCCCTCAAGACGGTCCTGGTCGAGATAGATGCCTCCGACGCCCTTCGCTCCGCTCTGGACCGCGGCTGCGCCGGGGTTTACGCCCGCGACCTCCCGCAGGCTGCCGACTGTATCAACCTGTTTGCTCCCGAGCACCTCGAGCTGCTCTTCGAGGGGGCGGAGGACGAGGTGCACCAGTTCAGGGCGGCGGGGGCGATCTTTGTCGGGTTTTGGTCGCCGGTATGCGCAGGCGACTACCTGGCCGGCACCAACCACGTCCTGCCGACCGGAGGGGGCGCCAGATGGGCCTCCGGGCTCAGGACCTCACATTTCCAGAAGACGAGCGCGGTCGTGAAGTACAACCGTCAGGCATTGGAGGCTGCCGCCGGCCACATCGACACGATGTGTGCGGCCGAGGGCCTGGTCAACCACGGACGGGCTGTAAGAGCCAGATTCTCGTAGAGCCCCGCGTTCGCAAGTAGAGTAGCTATATGAGCGATCCAAGTCTCCGTTACGGTGTTGAGGGCCGGTCCGATCTGGCCGACCTCAAGCCTTACCGCGCTCCGCAGCTCGACGCCCCGGTCAAGCTGAACACCAACGAGAGCCCCTACCCCCCTCCCGAGAGCTTCACCCGGGAGCTTCAGGAGCGTGTCGCAGCGCTGTCCCTGAACCGCTATCCCATCCGGGACTTCCTCGAGGTGAGGCAGGCGCTCGCCGCCAACCTGAACACACTGACCGACCGCGTCTGGCTGGCGAACGGGTCCAACGAGGTCATTTTGCAGCTCCTCTTGGCGTTTGGAGGGTCGGAGCGGAAGGTGATGACCTTCGAGCCCACCTACGAGATGCACGCCAACATCACCAGGGTCAGCGGGACCAGGCACCTGCGGGCCCGCCGTAACCCGAATTACACGATGGACCTGGACGCCTCGATCGAGGCGATAGCGAGCTACCGTCCCGACATCGTCTTCCTCTGCTCGCCGAACAACCCGACCGGGAACTCCAACCCGGCCGAGGATGTGATCGCAATCTGCGAGCAGACCTCCGCCCTGGTGATCCTGGACGAGGCCTATGCGGAGTTCTCCGGCCGCAGCCACCTCCGGCTCGTGGAGGAGCACGAGAACCTGGTCGTGACGCGGACTTTCTCCAAGGCCTGGCGCCTGGCGGGAGCCCGGATCGGTTACCTGGTGGCACAGCCGAGGATCATCGAGGAGATCCAGAAGGTACGGCTCCCGTACCACCTCTCGGCACTCACCCAGGCGGCGGCACTGGCGGCCCTCAATCACGCCGAGGAGATCATCGGAACCGTCGAGACCATGAAGCACGAACGTGACCGGGTGTACCGGGAGCTTTCGACCATGCGCGGCCTTACCGCATTCCCCAGCGACGCTAACTTCATCCTTTTCCGGTGCGAGTCCCGCCTGGCGAGCGATATGTGGCAGGACCTGCTAAACGCGGGGGTTCTGGTGCGCGACTTCTCCGAGACGCCGGGCTGTGAAGGCTGCCTCAGGGTGTCGATAGGTACCAAAGAACAGGACGAGAGGTTTCTCGAGACCATCTCGCGGCTGACCTTCCCCAAATGAGCCGTCGACAGGACGGGAGGTTTCTCGAGACCATCTCGCGGCTCACCTTCCCAAGATGAGCCGTCGACAGGACGGGAGGTTTCTCGAGACCATCTCGCAGCGGACCTTCCAGCTGACCTTCCCCAAATGAGCCGGGTGGGCGAGGTGTCCCGGGAAACCAGGGAGACCTCGATCAAGCTCCGGCTCGATCTGGATGGGACCGGACGGACGCACATCGCCACGGGCGTTGGGTTCTTCGACCACATGCTCGATCAGCTGGGCAGGCACGCGTTGCTGGACCTGGAGGTCCAGGCGGTCGGGGACCTCCAGGTCGACTCCCACCACACGGTCGAGGACGTCGGCATCTGCCTGGGCACCGCCCTGACGCAGGCCTTGGGAGAGAAGAAGGGCATCAGGCGCTACGGCTGGGCGATAGTACCGATGGAGGAGGCGCTGGTGCAGGTCGCGCTCGATCTCTCCGGCAGGCCGCTCCTGTCCTACGAGGTGCCGGTTCCCGTCGAGGCCATCGGCAACTACGACCCCGAGCTCACCGAGGAGTTCTTCATGGCGCTCTCCCGCACCGCGGGCATGACTCTTCACATCAAGCTGCTCGCCGGGAAGAACTCGCACCACATCACCGAGGGGGTCTTCAAGGCGATGTCCCAGGCTCTGGCTGGCGCGATCGAGATCGACCCGCGCCGGGGCGACGCCGTGCCCTCCACCAAGGGGGTGCTGTGAAGGTAGGGATCATCGACTACCGGATGGGCAACCTGGCGAGCGTCTCCAAGGCTCTGGAGGCGGCCGGGGCGGCGCCGCCCGTCTCCGCTCGGCCCGCCGAGCTTTCCGCCACCGACCTCCTGGTGCTTCCCGGGGTGGGAAACTTCGCGGCCGGGATGGCCAACCTGAGCAAGCTGGACCTTGCCGGCTACACGGTCGATTGGGCGGCTGCGGGCAAACCGCTGCTGGGCATCTGCATGGGCATGCAGCTGTTTTTCGAGGACTCGGACGAGGGCCCATTCGGGGGGACACCCCCCGAATCCCCCCCGAAAATCCCATTCGGGGGGACACCCCCCGAATCCCCCCCGAAAATCCCATTCGGGGGGACA
>JBBDRH010000347.1:0-4092 GCA_040905645.1 Actinomycetota bacterium | reverse complement strand
TGGGGCCACGCCCTCTCGGGCGTGGAGACTTTGAGCACTACTTCGGTCCGTGGGCGACTTGGGCGACTTGGGCCGTCCCGCAATGGGGCCACGCCCTCTCGGGCGTGGAGACCGCTAGATGTGGATCCAATCGTGAAAAGATGCACAATATGTTGATCCATGTCAGCGGATTAGAGTGTCGACAATAGCCGCACTGTCAAGTATTACGCACTATTTGGTTCTCAAGGTACCTTCTGGGTGGGCCTAGGAGCGAGTGGTCGTGCCCCTCGCTCAAGCCATCCCAGCGCTCGCAATCAGACAATTCCCGGACCGCCCTTCGGTAAGGGAAGTGAGGTGCCGAGGAACTCGAAACATTCCAGCCCTCTCGTCGAGGGGTCCCCCAGATCAACCAGAACCAGGCTATCTGCTCGCTGATCCATGAGGGGAAGTACCTTCATCTTGAAGGTAATCTTCTCAGACGCATCAAGGTCGCAGATGAACACCGAGTACTGCATCGGGAATCCGAACTCCTTCATCGTCTTGTGTACGAGCCGGAGGCGCTTTTCGTCTCGGATGTCGTAGGCGGCCAGGTACCGTCGGCGCAGCATGGTCAGCGGGTAACGAAGGCCGCGTATTCGGGTATCTCCCCCAGCAGATGCGCACCGAGCACTCTCGCCTGTACCTCAAGGATCCGCCGGTAGCTAACCCGGTACCCGAACACGGGGTGGCGGACCTCAGCATCCAGGCGACGCTCGTATGCCTTCAACACGCTACGCCTCCCGTCGCCAGTCAGCGCTACGCCGCCGGAGCGAGATATGAAGTCGGATGGTTTGATTTCGCCATTGTTGATCAGCGTGAGCACAGTGGAGTCGCCGATCAGGGGGCGGAATTCCTCCGCCATATCCAGCGCCAGCGCCGGGCGCCCGAAGCGGGGCCGGTGGAGAAAGCCGAGGTAAGGGTCGAAGCCGACTGCGTAGAGCGTCGCCGACAATTCCTTGACGAGCAGCGCATAGACCAAGGAAAGAAGACAATTAATGGGGTCGCGAGGAGGCCGGCGGTTGCGTCCTTCGAAGCGGAAGGGGCGGCCTCCCAAGTCGCCGCTGGTGCCCAGCATGGTCTCAAACGCCGAGAAGTAGGACCTTGCCGCAGCTCCTTCTATTCCCAGCAGCGAGGCGATGCTGCGTGCTTCCTCCGCCTCCCGCGCCAGTTCGGCGAGATCCTCGAGAACTCCTGTGGGGCGGTCGCGCGAGTTCCGGCGCAGAATTGTTCGGCAGTTGGCTATCTTCCCCTTTACCAGGCGCCTCGCTATGTCGAGCCCGCCCTGGTGGGCCAGTGCCACCTGCTTCCGGCGCAGCTCGACGTGCTTGGAGGGCAGACCCTCGGCTATTCCACAGAACCAGTTGCCGTAGCTGAACCAGCATATGGGAACCTCACGTGCGAACAGCTCCCTAAGCAGTTGGGTGGTGACCTGTGCGTTGCCGTAGATGCAAAGCTGGGACACGTCGATCAACCGGGTCGTGAGCAGCAATTCGTCCTTCCTCCATACCTCCAGCCGACCGCCCTTTTTGCCCGCCATAGCGCCCTGTTCGGTGACATAGACCGGGCGTGCCGCTGGCTCGCTCGGTAGCAGCTTGCGTACTTTCGCAGACCGGGCGGCTAGAGCATTGGTCTCGTCGGGAAGGCATATGCCCACCAGGGAGCACCGAGGGCATTTCGGGCTATCCACGAGGGGTGGGGGCGGCAGGTCGCGGGCGGCCACCTCCCGCAGCGACTGCAGCAGCCCAATTGTTCGCTGGATGAGAGCATCGTCGAACACCACCCGGACCCTTTTGCGAACCTCGGCAAAGTACAGAACACCCTCCTCGCACCGGTATCCGGCATCCCGCAGCAACAGGCCATGGACGCAAAGCTGGATGCGCTCGGGTTCCCACGACTGCTCCGGGTTGTCCGGAGGGTGCCCCTTTTTGGTCTCGACCGGACGGACGGCTCCGGCATCGCCTTCTACCAGGTCGATTCTGGCGACAAGCCCGTGGGTCAGTGAAGAGACGTGGACGGAGCGAGCGGCTCTTAGCTCACCCTCGTCCGGCAGGGGAGCGCGGCCCGACTCCTTGTCGACCGCCCGGTGCACGAACCTGCCCTCCACCGTGTCCGGGTTGTCGGCGAAACGGGCTTGCACCCATTCCAGGAAGAACAGCCGCGGGCAGTAGGTGAATTCGTTGAGCATCCGGGCTGGGACTAACTCCGGAACGTCGTCGGAGTCGGATGCCTGCTGGGCGGGATTGCTATCGATGGTTCCCATCTACTCGGGAAGGAAGAGGCCCATTCCGAAGTGAGAGAGGGCCCCGAGGCAAAGGGGTCCGGGCCCGGCGTCCTCGACAAACGTGATGCGCAAGCCGCCACCTCGTTTGGCGTCCCCTAGTCTTTGCTCTATTCGGTGTCTTCGAAAGTTGAGCCAGGTTCCCTGGAGGATTTCCACGGTCTCGGGTTCAGGCCAGCTTCGGCGAGCGAGCTCCTGCCTCACCTGAATATCCAGGTGCTCCTCCCAGCCGACGCGCTTTTTTGCATGGCGGGGAGGCAGAAATGGCGTGACTGAGGTCCATATCTTCGAGGGGCCCGTCAATTCCGGGGCTGCGGTGGCCACCGAGGAGACGGCTTCAATGCCTAGTCGGGCAGGGCGAAAGTCACGGAGATGCTCGTGTGCCCGTAGGTTCGTGACCCGGGACAGAGCCCCGATCTCCGGGGGCCCCAGTCCCATGGGCGCCCACACCAACAGGTGGTCGATTAAGCGGTCTCCATCCTCGTCAATCGCGAGGTAATGCGCGTGCCGGTGGCCTGTGAGGGGTGTTCCCGTGGCGTCCTTTCCGGCAAGGACTGCGGAGGGAGGGTCTCCCGCTCTGCTCATACAGGCTCGGCGGAGTACGCCTGTGGTCGCCAGGGCTGAGTACAACGAGGGTCGGTCCGGTTCTGCTATCGCCCATCGGACCGCGGTGGGAGCAGCGCCGACCCGGGGCGTGTGCCGGGGGGCAGGCGCTGCGGGGCGGCCGTTTTCGGGTATTCCATAGAGCTGCCAGTAGGCCCCCGGCGGAGTCGTGAGGCGCTGCCCGCTGACCTGGCGCGGCAGTGCGACCAACTGTCCGATGTCGAGGGGTGTCCGGGGGGTCAGGATACGTACTGCGGATTGGCCCGCCGGGAGTTCGTGGTCGTCAATGGGCCGGCCCATAGTTCCTTCGAAGACCTCGTCCGGGTCCGCCACCCTGGCGTCGCAGATCGATTCCGCTCGGCCCAGGAACGGCAGGCTCCCAGCCAGCTTGGAAACCACCGCGCGCTGGGATTCGTCCAGGTCGGCCGGCCATGTGACGGCAACTCCCGCTCCCCGGCTAAGGACGCCAAAGGCATCGATCCGCTTGTCGGTGCCGTGCTTGTTGTCCGGCCAGTAGTGGCGCGTGTGTGCCTCGCCGTAGGTCTCCTCCAGAACGTACTCCGGCGGTGCCGATAGCTTACTGAGCGTGTCCTTGACCA
This sequence comes from Actinomycetota bacterium, assembly GCA_040905645.1. Lineage (GTDB taxonomy): Bacteria > Actinomycetota > CADDZG01 > JAHWKV01 > JAHWKV01 > JBBDRH01. Next base: position 594 of record JBBDRH010000347.1, on the reverse strand, counting down.
GTGCGGCCTCCAGGTCCGGCCAGCGGTTCTGCCATACGGAGTAGAGTCCGCGTAGGATTCTCCAACCGGATGGCGGCCACTCGACGGCCCCTTCGTTGACGTGGTGGCCCCAGGGTGTGGCGTGGTAGAGGCCCCATGGGAACGTAATCACGATGGTTGTGGACATCGTTCAGCTCACTTCTTGCCGGTCTTGCCGCCGCCCCATCGAACCTCGATGGGTTCGCCGCCGCCGAGCAGGTCGGTGCACTCGGAGATCAACCTGCTCAGTCCTTCAGCAAGTTGCTGTTTTCCCGGTAGCACCTGTCCCGAGCGGTCGCTTACGTTGCCGTCGACTGGCGCCAAATCGCACGCGGTACGCAACCGCAGACCCTCGTCCATGAGGCACCTGATCTCCCATAGCGCCAGCGTCTCCAAGAGCGACGAAGCGCTGTCTCCCAGGCCGTAGCCGGCGATCTGCGCCCGGTCGATCACAAACGAGGCCGTTATCGTGGCGGCCGTATACTCCACCCGGTGATAGGGAACCGTGCCGTAGCCCTCGGCAGTCCCCCCGGACCCTTCGCTGAGCTTGTGGCGGACGGCATCCCGCTTCACTCC
>JBBDRH010000346.1:0-4133 GCA_040905645.1 Actinomycetota bacterium | reverse complement strand
TCTATATATCGGGCTAATCCGACCTTCTCAATGGTGTCCCTCGCCTGCTGGCGGACGACTACCCGAATCATTCGACTGGGCGCCGACCAACGATTGTGCGGTTAGGCAAGCCCTGTGCAGCAGGGAGCATTCGCACATCATCGAAGCCAGCTTGCTCAAGGATCTCAGCCGCTTCCTTGGACTGTAAAAGCCCGCCGCTGAACAGCACGCTCATGAGTTTTAGCACCGCAGGCTGGATCCCCTCGCCTTCTGCGGCGACGGTTCCCACGATCAGCCAGCCGCCTGGTCGGAGGGCGTCACGGATGCGGTGAAAGCCTTCGGCCACCGAGGTGGGATTCAGGAACATGCCCGGCACCCAGGCCAGATCAAAGGATTTCATGTCGGTCAGCTCTTGCACAGGCATGCATCGCAGATCGATCCGATCGCTCAGACCCTCCTCCGCGACGTTTTGCCGGGCGAGGTTGATCGCCGTCCTGTAGGGATCCAATCCGACGACCTGAAGGTTTGGGAACTGACGGCACATTGCGATGGCCAGGCGACCGACTCCGGTGCCAACATCCAGAAAGCGTGCCTGTGGTGTTTGGAGGGCCTCGGTAAGGCCATCCAGGAGCCGGAAGAGCCGATCAGTCCACAACACGACCTGCTCGACCGAACGCATTCCCCACGCTTGGAGGATCGCAGGATCATAGTGCCATCCGACTACTGAAGCCCCACCCACGCGGAAGCGCTCCGCAAAGTCTTCGGTCAATAGCTGGGTGGCCCGCAGGTCGCCTCGAAGAATGGTTTTGCCCAACATGCTGATGTAGGTCGACATTCCGGCGGAGAAGACATACGTGTCTCCTGCAACCTGGACCAGATCCAGTGCCGCGAGGACATCGAGAATGGCCTCGGCAAGGGCAGAGGATGCTCCGACTTGTTCGCCGATCTCGGAGGCGGTTTTGGGAGTGCCAAGCGCATCCAAAATTCCGCCCTCGGAGGCACATGCCAGCGCCGAGAACGCCCAAACGGCTGTGGAAAGTTCGAGGATCTTTTGACGCTCAACGCCACCTTGAGGGCTCGGCTCCTCCTGGCCTGGTTCGATGATGGATCTCTCCAATTCCTCGTCGCCCGGGGTGTCCCCGCGCTTCTCATCCGATTCTTACGCATGTCCGTATGCGAGGAGGAGCCGTTGGAAGGCGGCTCCTCCTCGCTCGTGAACCTACGCGCTTGCCGGAGCAGGAATCACACCAAGCTGCTCCAGGAGCTCCAGCCGATCGAAGTAGAGGCGCACAGAGACCATGGCGCCGTTCCGAACCTCGGCTGTCTCTGAGAACGTAAACTCGGCGCTTCGGCCGGTGGGAGGAATGTCTCCGCCGGGCGTCCGCAGTGTTCCACGGTGTGTTCCGGTGACGACACCGGAAACCGTCGCGAATGGGGCCTCCTCCACGACGCCCGTTACAGTGATGTGGAAGTCCGGAAAAGCCTCAATAAGTGCCGAGCACCACTCAGCGACCTGCTCGCCGCCTTGCATCCGAGCTCCAGGAACCAGTTTTATGCACTCCGGACCGAAGCTTGCGGTGATCGTCTCGATGTCCCGTTCATTGACCGCTTTGAGCTCACGGCTCATTACGTCGGCTGCCTCACCCATTTCCCTCTCCTCTCCATCCGCAGATGCTGCCTGTACAGAATTAGGCGGGAGAAATGGGGTCACATTCCGGGAAAACCGAGGTCACATTTTTGCCCAGGCAGAGAAATGCCGGGCTCAAGTTCTCCAATCCACCGCTTCGTTGGGCTTGTACGAACAGAAATAACCCGTCGTGATGGCGCCCGCCAGGTGTGCGCCAAGCGCGGGGTGAGCCGTCTGGATTCGCCCCACGGACGAACGTATCGACTTGCTTACGCTGGAGCGTGCACGCTCCGCAGAGGATGGGATCCTTCTGTCCCTACCCCCCAATCCGACTGCTGCCGTCAACTCATCCAGGAGGAATTGCAATTCCGCGCGGCCTGCGCTTGCCCGCCCCATATCGTTGTTACTTTCGGCCTCATCAATCTCTCGATTGAGCCCTTCGATGCGGGCGCGATAGGCGGCCTTCGCCATGGGATCGAGAATGGTCTCGGCAGATATTCCGTCCAAGGACCATCCTTCGCGAAGGCCCGCCTTTCTGTTCGTGGACGCTGCTGTTCCGGCTGCGAGCTCGAGAACGTGCAGGTCGCTCCCTGGTGCGGCCAGCAATCTTCGCAGCATATGTAGCCCCTTCGCATCCTTCATTAAAACCACGACGCCCTGGAAGCCGATGGTCCAGTACTCGCCGTCCTTTCGAAAGATGCTGGTAGAGGTGGAGCCTTCGGACAACGCTGGTGGCTTACCGGAATCGGTGAGGCTGAGTACCCCCCGGGCGGCCTCAACCTGATGCTGTATCTGCTTCATCCCCAACTCGTCGGCCGTCTCAGAAGCGTCTGCAAGCAGCTGCAACGCCCGTGGTTGGTCGACGTTGCCCCCAGGCCTGGCGAGCATCGCACCGTACGCTGCCTGCGCGAGTGCGACGAAGGGGCGCGCTCCGATCGCCTGGGCGGCCTCAAGGGCCACCTCGAAGTGCCCGGCGGCGAGCTCGAAACGGGAGAGGCTTGCCGCCAGTAGGCCGAGATAGTAGGCCACAGGTCCCAATGGAGCCACAATGTCGCGCCCCGACAAAACCCAACGTCGTTCGTAAGGACGAAGTGCTTCGTAGATCGCTTTTGCCTCACCCGCTGCTCCTGCGTTGGATGCAAGCACAGCCGCCCCCGTATTCACGGGCAACCAGAACGCGGGCGGGACACGCTGGCGCGCCTCCGAGGTCGACGAGAGAGCTGCCGAAGCGCCCTCTGGCTCTCCCGCCAAGCACATCATGGACACATGGAGCTTGTCGACCTCGTCGGGAACTCCCCGGGACGCAAGCTCCAGATGTGCGGCGGTCTCCCCCGGCCGCCCCTGCAAAGCCCGTAACCAGGCCATCTGAATGTGATGGGAAAGCTGGATGTTGACGTCGGTCACCAGGTTCCCGAGCTCGGCCGAACGACGAGCAAAGGTTTCGGCCTCCAAAAAATGACCCTTCAGCATCGATCGGATAGCTCGAAACATAAATGCGTAGGCTATGAAGTGGGGGTAGCCGGCGCGATCGGCCAATGCTGAATACGCTTCAATCTCGCGGTCCGCCGCCTGGGCGGCCCCCGTCTCCAGCAGGTCTGCGAGGCGCCACACACGCCCGGTGAGCTCCAAAGACAGGTCGCCAATGCCTGCCCCGAGCTCAACGACCTCCGATGCAAGGGCCAGGCGTTCCTCGATGTTGTCCGGAGACCACACCGCTAAGTGCCGGGCGTTCAAGGCATAGGCGAGCGTGGACTCCTCTCCAACTCGGCGCGCCAAGTCGACCGCCTCCCGGCTCAACGATTCCCTTCGTGACAAAGAGTCGAAGGGCGAAAAATAGAGGGCGGTGGACAGACGGGCGAGCACTCTGACTTTGAGGGAACTCGGCTCATTGAGCCCTGAGAGTGCCTCATCCAGAAGCTCCACCCGAAGAGCGTCGTAGGTCCACGCCTGCATGTAAACTCCGCCATGCCCGACCTCTCCTACACGCAAGGCCGCCTCGGCCAGCCGGGAAGGATCCCTGGTTTCCCTGGCGGCGGAGGCGGCGGACTGAAAGGTCCGGCCTGCCTCGGTGACATGGCCCGCCCACCATTGGGCGTTGCCCAACGCCAGAAGCAGGTCAAACCGTTGAGACGCCGGCTTCCCGCTGGCGTCTGCCAGATCGAGCGCCCTTGCGTAGTGGCCGACAGCCTCTTCGTACCCTAACTGTCGGACAGCCTGCTGCGCCGCCTCCTGCGAGTACTCGATCGCCCGGTCGACCTCGCCCAAAGCTGCCGCCTGCGAGAAGTGATGGGCAAGTTGGTCGAGATGCATGCTCAACTGAGACGGATAGAGCTTCTCCAATCCCTCGCCAACGCGGTAGTGAAGATGCCATCGCTCCTCAGCGGGCAGGTCCTCGTAAAGGGTCTCGCGGACAAGCGCGTGGGTGAAGCGATGCGGTCCCAAGCCAAAGCCGGCCAGGTCCACGAGGCGATGAGCGGCGAGTCCGCCCAGAACGGAAAGAACTGAGTCGCGGGGCGCTCCGCTGACG
>JBBDRH010000345.1:0-4140 GCA_040905645.1 Actinomycetota bacterium | reverse complement strand
CAGGAATGACGAACCTCAAATCGGGGTTGTCGAGGGCAAGCTGAGAGATATCGCCCGACCAGCCGACTGCGGCGACAAAGTTGCCGGCGGCCAGATCGTCCATGTAGTCGTTGCCCGTGAACTGGCGTATCTGCCCATCGACCTTCGCCTTTTCGATCTTGTCGAACGCCTCGGCGGCCCCGTCGAAGGTGATCGTTGCCGGGTCCTTGCCCAGGCCCAGCAGCACCAGCCCCAGGGTGTCGCGCATCTCCGTCAGCATCCCGACCTTCCCTTTGTAGGCCGGGTCGAACAGGTCGTTGGTGCTCCGCAGCTCCTTGCCGGTCGCGGAGATGTTATAGGCAACTCCGGTCATCCCCGACTGCCACGGGAGGCTGTACCTGCCCTCGGGGTCCCACGACGGGTTGACCAGGTCGGCCACCAGGTTCTTGGAGTTGGGGATCTGATCGAGGGGAAGCTCCTCCACAAATCCGAGCCCGATCAACCGGCCGGCCATCCAGTAGGTGGGAGTGATGATGTCTGCCCCGGGGTTGCGCCCCGCGGAGAGGTCCGGTTGGATCTTGGCGAAGAGCTCGCCGTTGTCGTTGATGTCCTCGATGTATTCGAGGTCGATTCCGGTTTCTTCACGGAAAAGCTCGACCGTTTCTTCATCTATGTAAGTCGGCCAGTTGCTGTGCCGGAGACCCCTGGATCCGGAGCCGCCTCCCCCTCCTCCGCCGCAGGCGGTGAGCAGGCCGGGAGCAAATATCACCGCTCCGCCGACCACTAATGAGCGCCGGAGAAAGTCTCGCCGGGTCAATGGGGCTTGCATCATGGGGCACCTCCATCGGGGCTGGATGAGTTGTTCGGACGTACTGCGGCAGGCACACAGAAGGCGGCGTCCCGATCCCAGGACACAAAGACCGGCTCTCCGGGTTTCAGGCCGTCCACCTCGTTGACTCCGATGGCGTTGGCGACCAGAGCGACGCCCCCCGGGCCCGCCAGCTCGATACGAACCGTCGGTCCCCTGAAGACGATCGCCCCCACGGTTGCCGGCAGCCCCCTGCCGTCGGCCGGCTCGCTGCGCCCGACGCGCACCCGCTCGGGCCGAACCATCACCAGGACGGGGCCCTCCGGAGGCGCCCCCCTGGCATCGTGCGGCACTGAGATGCCTGAGACCGAGACGCTCACGTCCCCGTTCACCGCGGCGGCTGCCGTGCCCGGCAGGAGGTTGGCTTCCCCAATGAAGCCCGCAACGAACTCCGAAGCAGGGTGGTGGTAGATCTCGGCCGGGGTGCCGATCTGCTCAACCCGGCCCTTGTTCATCACCGCCACGCGGTCGGACATGGTGAGGGCCTCGGTCTGGTCGTGGGTGACGAAGACAAAGGTCACCCCGGTCTCGCGCTGGATTCGCTTGAGCTCGAGCTGCATCGCCTGCCGCAATGCACGATCCAGGGCGGCCAGGGGCTCGTCCAGCAACAGGGCGGCAGGACGGTTGACGAGGGCCCGGGCCAGAGCAACCCTTTGTTGCTGCCCGCCGGAGAGCTGCGACGGGGAACGGCCGGCAAACTCACCCATCCGGACGATCTCCAGGATCGAGCGCACCCGAGCCCCCAGGTCGTCCCGGGGCACCCGGCGGCTGCGCAGGCCGTAGGCTACGTTGTCGAACACCGTCATGTGGGGGAACAGGGCGTAATGCTGAAAGACCGTGTTCACATCCCGGCGGTAGGGGGGCACGTGGGAGACATCGACACCCGTCAGCAGGATCCGGCCTTCGGTGGGAGATTCGAATCCTGCGATCATCCGCAGGGTGGTGGTTTTGCCGCACCCCGAAGGCCCCAGCATCGAGAAGAACTCGCCCCGCTGAATCGAGAAATCTGCCGCCTGGACTGCGCAAAATCCGCCGAACCACTTCTGGACGCCGTCCAGGGTTATGACCTCAACGTTGGGACGAACCGGGGGCCCTTCCACTACGGCACTTTCTCGACGGTTGCGAAGGATTCTATCGTCTCATGTGATGATCATGTTGAAACACTTGTCAGCGTGCTTTAGAACAACGAACTTGGTTGTGGACGGCTGAGAAATGCGCATTCTGGTAATAGGCAGCGGCGGGGTGGGGTCGGCCTTTGCAGCCATCGTCGGACGCCGCCGGTTCTTCGAGTCCGTGGTTATGACCGACATCGACCTGCAACGGGCCGAGCGAGCTGCATCCTTGACCGCAGACCCGAGGTTTTCCTGCGCGATGCTGGATGCCTCGGACTCCGGATCCGTCGGAGAATGCCTGAGAGCTCATCGTTCCGATGTGGTACTGAATGCAGCCGATCCCCGGTTCGTCATGCCCATCTTTCACGCCGCGCTTGCCTCCGGCGTGGACTATATCGACATGGCGATGTCCCTGTCCCGCCCGCACCCGGACCAACCCTTTGAGCTGCCCGGCGTCAAGCTGGGTGACGACCAGTTCGCCGAGTCCGGCGAGTGGACCGAGCGTGGCCGCCTGGCGCTCGTGGGGATGGGGGTGGACCCGGGCATCAGCGATGTGTTCGCTCGCCATGCCGCCGACCATCTGTTCCGAAGCATCGATCAGGTCAACGTCAGAGACGGCGACAACCTGGTGATTGCGGGCTACCACTTCGCTCCCACCTTCTCGATATGGACCGCGATAGAGGAGTGCCTCAACCCGCCGGTGATCTGGGAACGAGACCGGGGCTGGTTCACGACCGAGCCCTTCTCCGGCCCGGAGACATTCGATTTTCCGGAGGGGATAGGTCCGGTCGAGTGCGTCAACGTCGAGCATGAGGAGGTGATGCTCATTCCCAGGGGCATCGACTGCCGGCGGGTCACCTTCAAGTACGGGCTGGGGGACCAGTTCATCGATGTGCTAAGAACGCTGCACCTGATCGGCCTGGACCGGACCTCCCCGGTCCAGGTGCGGGGCGGCAGCGTCTCTCCCCGGGAGGTGGTCGCCGCCTGCCTGCCGGACCCGGCCGGGCTGGGCGATCGGATGACCGGCCGCACCTGCGTGGGCACCTGGGTCTCCGGCCTCGGAACGGACCTCCAGCCGCGGGAGGTGTACCTCTACCACGCAGTCGACAATGAGGATTCGATGGGACGCGACGGCTGCCAGGCAGTGGTCTGGCAAACCGCCCTGGGGCCGGCGGTGGCGCTCGAGCTCCTGGAGTCGGGTGCCTGGCAGGGCGCCGGGGTATCGGGCCCCGAGGCCTTCCCGTCTACCCCGTTCCTGGACCTACTGGCCGACCACGGCGCTCCCTACCGCATGGAGGAGCTCCGACCCTTGGCGTGAGGTCGCCCGGGGGGGTCGCCGGTCAGGCAGGCCGGGTCGAACTACTCGTTGGGCGGCCGATTACCTCCCGGCTCAGCTCCTATCTTCGGGACCGAGGTTTTAGCTCTATTGATCTGACGCTTCCGGGCATAGGCGACCGAAAAGCCCAGAATTCCCCCTACCACCGCGGAGAGGAGGAGGGCCGCGGAAAGCGGAACCGTGGCCGACCAGAACAGGAAATCGATGCGTGCCTGCCTCGTGTTCTGAAGGACGAGTATCCCCGTGAGAAGACCCGAAACAAGGACGGCGACGGTAACCGCCTGGATGGTGTCCCCGGGCTTTTGGGGCTTGGGAATGCGTTTATGCAATTTGGTTTCGTTCCCTTCTGAGTCTACCGACATTGGTGTTTTTGCTCGACAACCCAGGGTGTCAGGGGCTCGTCTCACCCAGAGCTGTCAGGAAGGCTCTTACTTCCGCGACGACCGTATCTGGCTCTGTCAGGGTTGTTTCGGTTTTGAATCCGGTGCTGACGTCGCCGGTATGACGTACCTGGGCACGCAGAGGCTTGGTAGAGCCCTCCTCGATCCATGCCCTTATTACCATCAAACCCATGGGTTGTGTAGTCATGGGGACAAGGATGCTCGGCGCGCCGTGACGCCAGCGTTACATGAGGTATTCCTTCAGGAGAGCTCTCAGACCGGGAGTCGGCTCCAGCCCGAGCTCGCCCATGAGCAGCTGACGATATTTCGCGAACTCATTGAGAGCTTCCGAGATGTTGCCCTCGGCGATATGTACTTGGATGAGACCCGCTCGGGCGCTCTCGCGCAGGGGATCAGCTTCGATTGCTGCCTGGGCGGCAGAGGTCGCATCGCCGAAAGAGCCCG
>JBBDRH010000344.1:0-4151 GCA_040905645.1 Actinomycetota bacterium | reverse complement strand
GACACTCCTCCCGCATCGCCCCCGATCAGGGGACCAAGATCCTTCTCCACCTCCTGGGACAGGATCGCCCGCAGGTGGGGGCTATGAACATGGACACCGAGCAGCTGCGCCGGTCGTGGCCGCAGGTGGCCGCTCTTCCCGTGCTCGCCGAGCTCGTCGGCGCGGTCGCCCCGGATGTGGAGCCGGCAAGGCCGCAGGAGCCGAAACGCCCGACGGTAACTCCGGACGACGGGATCCTTCAGAGAATTCGACGGGCTCCGGGCGAGGACTGGGGCCGTATGCTGAAAGACTACCTACGGGAGCAGACCGCCGAGGTGCTCGAGCTGATGGTTGCCGATGTGGACACCCGACAGCCCCTCAACCGAATGGGCATCGACTCGTTGATGTCGGTGGAGCTGCGCAACCGCATCGAGTCCGCATTGAAGGTCAACGTGCCGCTGGTCTCGTTCCTGGAAGGCGACTCGTTGGACGACCTGGCCGCGGAGATCCGCCTGCAGCTGGGCGACGAACCGGACGAGAACGACTCTCTGGAGAAGGCGCTACGGCAGATCGAGCAGATGTCCGACGAGGAGGTCGAGGCATTGCTGGCCCAAAAAAAGCAACAGCTGGCGCCTTAGGAGATCGGCCCGGTGTCGCCTTGCCCGCATCGCTCTGCGAGAGAAGCACCGCACCGGCCGGGTTCGGCGAGTTACGGGCTCGGACCGGGAGCTGAAAGATGAGCACACAAGCGGAGCTTTCGCCCGCGCGCCGGGAGCTGCTCCGGCTTCTGAGCGGGCAGGGCCGGGAGATCGAACCTCTGGTATCCCTGCCCAAGGGGGCACCGCGCCCTCTGTCGCTGGTCCAGGAGCGCATGTGGGTCTCCGAGAGATTCGCCGGCCGGCCGGCAGGCGGAACCTTTACTGCAAGCGCCATTCTAAAAGGGCCGCTGGACGTCAAGGCCCTGACCGCGGCTCTCGCTGAGATCTACCGGCGCCACGAGGTCCTGCGGGCGACTTTTCCCGCAGGGGACGAACCCCGCCAGATCATCCTCGATGAGGTCGTTCCCTACCTGCCCCTTCACGACCTGTCTGGGATGACTCAGTCGGTCCGCGATGCTGCGTTGATGGAGATCATCGATCGGGAAGCCACCTGGAAGGTCGACCTGGGGTCGTGGCCGCTACTGCGCCTGACGTTGGTGAAGCTGGCCGAGAACGACCACTTCATGCTGTTTTCATACCATCACATCGTTGCCGACGGCTGGTCGACCGGGCTGTTTTACTCCGAGCTGGGAACCCTCTACTCGGCCTTTGTTGCGGGAAGGCCGTCGCCTCTGCCGGAGCTGGAAATCCAATACCCGGACTACGCCTCCTGGCAGCGACGGATGGCGGCCCGCCCGGAATTCCAGCAGCACCTGGACTACTTCAAGCGCCGCCTGACCGGAAACCTTCCACCTCTCGAGCTGCCGACCGACCGGCCCCGGACTGCCGCCCGTGACTTCTCCGCCGCAACGCATACCTTCTGGCTCTCCGGCGAGATAACGAGGGGGATAAAGAACCTGGTGCGGGCCGAGGGCACCACCCCTTTCGTGGTCCTGATGGCGTCGTTCCTCACGTTGCTGTCCCGGTGTTCGGGCCAGGAGGACCTTACCGTCGCCACACCTGTTGCCAATCGTTCACGCCGAGAGGTCGAGAAGATGATCGGTTGCTTCATGCACCCGGTGGTCCTCCGTACGGACCTGTCTGGAAACCCGACCTTTCGCGAGCTTGTTTCAAGGGTCCGGCAGCTCTGGATGGAGTCCCTTCCCCACCAAGATGCACCGTTCGAGCTGGTCATGCGGGCGATACGCCCCCAGTGGGACGCGATTCACATGCCGGTGTTCCAGGTGCTGTTCAACGTGCAGCCGATGACCACGGGCAATCTGAATCTGACCGGCCTCCAGGTTGGGAACCCCGACCTGCACGTGAGGAGCGCAGCGCTGGATCTCAGCGTCGATATCTGGGTTGGCGAGGACCGGATCCGGGGCGACGTCGAGTACAGTGCAGAACTGTTCGACGAGGCGACGGTGGCGTGGATGATGCGATGTTACGTCAGCCTTCTGAGCAAGGTCATCGTCGATCCGGAGCAGCGGATCTCCACCATCCCGCTCTCAGGAGCCTTCCCGGCCCTCAAGCCGGCGGTCAGCAACCTCGCCGTGGCGCTGTCGGAGAAGCGGCGGGAGCTGCTGCAACTGCTGGCTGCGGAGCAGACTGACGCTCTGCCCGGCCCGGTTCCGGCGGAGCCGCCCCGAGTGGGAGTCCACGCATGCTCCTTTGGTCAGGAGCGGTTGTGGTTCATGGACAGGCTGAGTCCCGACAGCGCCATCTACAACGAAACGCAGATAGTGGAGCTTCAGGGGCCGCTGGACGTCGACGCCCTCAGACGAGCGATGGACGAGATCGTACGGCGCCACGACATACTGCGAACCGCCATCCGGGCCGAGGGCGCGCGGCCGGTTCAAGTGGTGGAATCTGAGCTGCCGGTGCCGCTGCACTACGAGGACCTCAGCAAATTGTCCTCGGAAGAGCAGGAGGCCGCGTACCAGCGCCTGATCGACGATCAGGCCCACAAGGCTTTTGATCTGGCCCTGCCTCCCCTTTACCGGGTCACCCTCGTCCGCCTCAGCCCTATCCGCCACCTGATGATCGAGACTGTTCACCACATGATTGCCGACGGCTGGTCGATGCGGGTCTTCCGTCGCGAGCTGGCCGCCATCTACCGCGCTTATGCAGCCGGCCAGGATTCGCCGCTTCCGGAGCTGCCGCTCCAGTACGCGGGCTATGCTCGCCGGCAGCGGACCTGGTACCGTGAGGCGATACTCCAGGGGCAGATGGCCTACTGGAAGAGGCAGTTGGCCGGCGAGTTGCCGATCACCCAGCTTCCCACCGATTTTCCGAGGCCTGCCGGCCTGTCGTACGGCCGCAATCAGGCGCAGCACTTTGCCCTCGAGGGGCTCGACGACGATCTCGAGCGTATCCGTCAGGATTCGGGCGCCACGCCGTTCATGGTGATGCTCGCCGCCTTTTTGGCCCTGCTGCACCGCTACTCCGGCCAGGAGGACCTGGTGATAGACACCCCGGTCAGCGGCCGCACCCACTCCGAGCTGGAGGGCCTCATCGGGTTTTTTGTGAACAGCCTGATCCTCCGGGCCGATCTCTCAGGACGGCCCACCTTTCGCGAGCTGCTGGCCCGGGTATCGAAAATGTGCCTGGACGCCTACGCCAACCAGGAGCTCCCCTTCGACAAGGTGGTGTCCCAGGTCCAGCTGCCGCCCGAGCGCCGCGGCCAGCCGCTGACTTCGGTTTCGTTCATGCTTCACGAAACCGTCGCCAAAAACGAGGCTTTGGGGGCCGGTGTGCGGGTGATCCCGGCGGGCTACGACATCAGCGACGAGTTCGATCTCTCGTTCATCGTTTGGCAGGGCCCGGAGGGTTGGAGTGGCGACGTGCAGTTCGATCCCAGGCTGTTCGAGCCGGCGACTGCGGCACGCCTGGCCGGACACTACACGACCCTGCTCACCAGCGCCTTGTCGAACCCGGACCTGGCAATTCAGGACCTGACGGTGGTTCCCGAGGCAGAGCGCCACCGGGTCCTGGAGGAATTCAACCCCGCAACCCTCCGGGTTCCGTCCGGAATCACCCTGCACGGCCTGTTCGAGGTCCAGGCTGAGGCCTCCCCCCGTACCCAGGCGGTGCTGGTGCCGGCGGCCCACGAAACCACCGAAGCCGAGCAGGCAATCAACTACTCCGATCTCAATCGACGGGCCAATCGTCTGGCCCGTCTGCTGATCGAACGGGGAGTAGGGCCCGAGTCCCGGGTAGGTATCTGCATGCACCGCTCGACCGACATGGTGGCTGCGGTGCTGGGGGTTCTGAAGGCCGGAGCAGCCTACGTCCCCCTCGATCCTGTTCACGGCACCGAACGCTTGCGCTACATGATCGAGGACTCTCGCTGCAGATTGGTCATCGCTCACCACGAGCTGCTCGCAGATTGGGACTTGCCGGCAGATATCCTGGAGCTGGACCGGATCGAGAACCAAATCTCTCGACAGGATCCGTCGAACCCGAACACCCCGATCCGCGGCGACCAGCTGGCTTACGTGATCTACACCTCGGGCTCCACCGGCCGCCCCAAGG
>JBBDRH010000343.1:0-4169 GCA_040905645.1 Actinomycetota bacterium | reverse complement strand
GGGCACGGGCGGCAGCGCCGCAAAGTATTCGGTGAGCGGTGCGCTGTCGCCGGTGGCGATGCTGGCCATCAGCGCGCTGTTCTGGCTGAAGTTGAAGAGCAGGTGCAGCTCGTGCCCCCCACCGAAGTACTTCGCAATCTCCTTGGGCGGAAGGTTGGCCTCGCCCAGGAGCACTGCATCGCCCCGGCGCCGCTTGACGAAGAGCGTGAACTCCCTCAGCCACTGGTGGTGCGGCACGTTGACGCCGCCGTGGACCCCCACGGTCTCGATCATGAACGGCGCAGCATCGAACCGGAATCCCGAGACCCCCAGCTGGAGCCAGAATCGCATGATCTGCATGACCTCCTCACGAACTGCCGGATTCGCCATGTTCAGATCGGGCTGAAAGTGGTGAAATCGGTGGAAGTAGTACTGGCCGGACTCCTTGTCCTGAGTCCAGTTGCCCTCTTGGATGCCGGGGAAGATGATCGCCTCGGCCTCGGGGATGGGCTCGTCCGACCAGACGTACCAGTCCCGGTACTTCGAATCCTTGCCCGAGATGGCGTCCCGGAACCAGGGGTGCTGGTCGGAGGTGTGGTTGACGACCAGGTCGATGATCACCCTGATCCCCCGCTCCCCGGCGGCGTGGATGAAAGCCACGAAGTCGCCGAGGGTGCCGAAGCGGGAATCGATCGAGTAGTAGCCGGAGATGTCGTAGCCATCGTCCAGGTTGGGCGAGGGGAAGAACGGCATCATCCACAGGCAGGTCACGCCGAGGCCGGCCAGGTGATCAATCCGCTGGATGAGACCGGGGAAGTCGCCTACGCCGTCGGCGTCGCTGTCCATGTAGGTCTCGACGTCGAGCTCGTAGAGGACCGCGTTCTTCCACCACAGGTCGCCGCTGTCGATGCGCAGCCCGGCGGTCATACCCCGGTGACCCTCAGCTGCGGAAGGACCTTGCCGGCGAAGGCATCGATGAAGGCCTCCTGGTTGGTGCCGACGTTGTGGCAGAACAGCGTGTCGAAACCCAGCTCCTCGTAACGGGCCAGGTTGTCGGCGTGCCAGCTCAGGTCGGCGCTGATGTCCACGCTGCTCCTCACGTCCTCGGGGCTGATGAACTTCGCAGCCAGATCGAACTGCTCGGCAAGCCTGAGCTCCTGACCGACCGGGCCCGGCAGAAGGTTGCCGCGCCACTGGCGATGAGCATCCTCGAGCGCATCCGCCTCGTTTTCGGACCAGCCCAGGTGGACTTGCAACATGAGGGGCTTGTCCGGACCCGCTTCCTGCTCGAAGGCATCGACGATCTTCCGCAGGGCCTCATCGGACTGGTTAACGGTGATCAGGCCGTCCGCCCAGGAGGCTCCCCACGCCGCGGTCTCCGGCGACAGGGCGGCGGCAATCAGGGGAGGCGGCGTTGCCGGCAAGGACCACACCTTGGCCTCATGCACCGTGACCAGGCCCTCGTGGGTCACCCGCTCCCCCGCCAGCAGCCGGCGAATCACCGCGACACACTCACCGAGACGTTCGGTCCGCAGCTGTTTGGGGGGCCACGGGTTGCCGGTAATGTGCTCGTTCATCGCCTCTCCCGATCCGAGCGCCACCGAGAAGCGGCCGGGGAACATCTCCTCCAGCGTGGCGATGGCTTGGGCGACTATCGCCGGGTGGTAGCGGTCCCCGGGGGCGTTGACCACCGTGAACGGCAGTAACGTAGCCTGCATCGCCGCCCCCAGCCACGCGAAGGCGAAGCCCGAGTTGCCCTGCTCGACCCCCCAGGGCTCGATGTGATCGGAGCATTGAATCGCGTCGAAGCCGGCCTCCTCGGCCTGCTGGACCAAACGAAGCAGGCGGGAGGGCAAAAACTGCTCATGCGAGGCGTGAAATCCAAGAGTTGGGGGCACAGGCAAGGAATACCCGGAGGCGGCGTCCTGAAAACAGGGACGTTACGGCGAGTGGTCGATGCTCGGCTGTTTCGCAGAAAGGTAGCGGGGACTTCGGAATCAATCACCTCCCATTCAATGCTTCGCCTCGACCACCACGTTCACCACCCTCACGACCTCCTCGGGATCGTCGGTCACTGTGAATATCTCCAGATCGCCCGGAGAGATCATCCCTTCCTCCAGCACCGTGGCTCTCAGCCAGTCGATGAGCCCGCTCCAGTACGAGGACCCGAACAGGACGACCGGGAAGTGACGCACCTTGGCCGTTTGTATCAGGGTGAGGGCCTCGAATAGCTCGTCCATGGTTCCGTATCCACCCGGGAACATCACGAACCCTTCGGCGTACTTCACGAACATCACTTTCCGGGCGAAGAAGTAGTCGAAGTCGATACCGAGGTCGACGTAGGCGTTCATTCCCTGCTCGAAGGGCAGCTCGATGTTGCAGCCGATCGACAGGCCGCCGCCCTCCTTGCATCCCCGGTTGGCGGCCTCCATGATGCCGGGCCCCCCTCCGGTGATCACCGCATACCCTGCCTTTGCCAGCTCGACCCCAACGAGGCGAGCATGCTCGTACATCGGGTCTTCTTCCGTAATGCGAGCCGACCCGAAGACCGTGATGGCCTTGGTGACCTCCGCCAGCGCGCCGAACCCCTCGACGAACTCCGACATGATTCGAAGCACCCTCCAGGGGTCCGTGTCGACGAAGGTGACGTCCTTCGTCTCGAGCAGCTTTCGGTCTTCGGTGTCGGTCCGCCCTTTTTTTCGTATCAGGACGCGCCCTCGTCGCATTCTTGGGGTCGCCATCGACTCACCTCCTGAATTTATTGGGGAAGAATAGATTGGGTGTTGTCACCTCGTATTCAACTCCAGTCCCCCGCAACCGACCTCCGGGATGGATTCGCCCGCATCCGGGCGAGGATGGAGCTGCCTACCGGATTCCCCGGCGAGGTGCTTTCCGAGGCACAAGAGGCGGCCGGCCGGGAGCCCGTGGTGACCCCGGATCGCAGGGACCGGCTGGACCTCGACTTTGTCACCATCGACCCCGCGGGCAGCAAGCACCAGCACCAGGCTTTCAACGGCGCCGCCCCCGGGAGCCGGTACCGCAATCACTACGCCAACGCCGACCTCGGCCACTTCATCGATCCGGGCAGCGCGCTGGAGGACGAGTCGCATATTCGAGGCCGGACTCTGTACTCCCCCGACTCCCGGGTCCCTCTGTACCCACAGCTCCTCAGCGAGGGCGCCGCAAGCCTCCTCCCCGGGCAGATCAGGCCGGCCATTCTGTGGACCTTGGATCTGGACGCCGAGGGGCGGGTGCGGTCAACCGGAGTCGAGCGAGCGATCGTCAGGAGCCGCCGCCAGATGACCTACCTTCAGGCTCAGGAAGAGCTCGACTCCGGAAAGGCCTCACCCTCGCTGCGGGTCCTGAGGGTGGTCGGCACTCTCCGGGAGCGTCTGGAAGCGACTCGTGGCGGCGTGGACCTCAGGACTCCCGAGCAGGAGGTAAACAAAGGCGAGAACGGTTTCGAGCTGGTTTACCGGTCCCACCTGCCGGTCGAGGGTTGGAACGCCCAGATCTCTCTGGCCACCGGGATCGCCGCGGCAGAGCTGATGCTCGCGCAGGGGGTGGGGCTGTTGAGGACGCTCCCGAAGCCGTCCGAGGAGACGGTGGAGACTTTGCGCCGCAGCGCCGTGGGGCTGGGGCTCAGGTGGCCCCGCGGCCGCAGCTACCAGGAGTTCATCCGGTCGCTCGACCCGGCCGAACCTCACCAGGCAGCGGTCCTGTCACTCGGTCGCTCCCTTTTCCGCGGGGTGGCGTACACGTTTTTTTACGGGAAGGGCCCCGACAACCCCTACCATCACGCGCTGGCCACTCCTTACGCCCATGTCACCGCCCCCCTGCGAAGAATGGCCGATCGACTGAACAACGAGCTGGTGGTCGAGCTGTCCCAGGGCAACCGGCCGCCCGATTGGATACTCGAGCGGCTCGCCGAGGCTCCCGAGATCATGAAAAGGGCCGATCAACAGGACCGCGAGCTCCAGAGCAGAATCGTCGATTTCGTCGAGGCCGTGTTCTTGCAGGATCGAGTCGGGGCACAGTTTGATGCAGTCGTGATTGAGGCAGGCACGAGGGGCGGCCTCGTTCAGCTCAAGGACCCCGCCGTTCTGGGGCCGTGCGACGGCGCAGGCCTGCCCCTGGGGGAACAGATAACTGTGACTCTCACGGAGGTAGATCCACTCGAGGGACGGATC
>JBBDRH010000342.1:0-4218 GCA_040905645.1 Actinomycetota bacterium | reverse complement strand
TTCCCCGATTGCCAACGAGCGGCACCAGGACCGGAATTTCCCGGACCCGTCCGAAAACAACCGCAACATTGCCGCGTATACCGACGCGATGAGAGAAGTCGCCGAGGCCAATGGCGTGCCGTTTGTCGATCTTTTCACGCCCTCCCGGGCGCTTTTTGAAGAGTCGGCCGAGCGGAATGAATCGCTTACGGCCAACGGCCTCTACCTTACAGAAGAGGGTTACAGCCGGCTTGCTCCGGTCGTATTCCAGTCGCTCTTCGGGACGGAGGCGCCGTCGGGCGATCTTGAAAAACTTCGCGTTGCGGTGAATGAAAAGAACTGGGAGTGGCACCAGCGCTATCGTATCATCGACGGGTACAATATTTACGGAGGCCGCTCGGCGCTGGCCTACAGGCCCGGCGAAACCGGCTTCATCAGCGACCGGACTCCCCCGGAGCCTTTTGTCTCCAACTACAGGGTGATGCAGCAGGAGATGGCGCAGCGAGATGTCATCACGGCCAATCGCGACCGGCGCGTCTGGGCCGTCGCCCAGGGCGGCGATCTCGACGTGGATGACTCCAACCTTCCGGAGGTCGACGAGGTCGTCACAAACAAACCCGGTCCCAATCCGGACGGATCCCACGTTTTCCTCAGCGGAGAGGAAGCGATCGAAGAGATGACCGTCCATTCGGGCATGAAGGTGAACCTTTTTGCCGACGAAGCGCAGTTCCCCGAGCTGATCAACCCCGTTCAAATGGCCTGGGACACAAAGGGTCGTCTCTGGGTGGCCGTCTGGCCCGAGTACCCGGGCCAGCGGCCGACAAGCACACGGGGCGACAGCCTGCTGATCTTCGAGGACACCAACCGCGACGGCACAGCGGACAAGATGACGGTATTTGCCGACGATCTGAATGCTCCGACCGGTTTCCAGTTTTATAAGGATGGCGTCTTGTTAATGCAGGCTCCCGATCTCTGGTTCCTCCGGGACACGACCGGCGATGGAAAGGCGGACTGGAAGGAGCGCATTCTCATGGGAATGGACTCCGCCGACTCGCACCATACCACCAACGCCATGGCCTACGACCCGGGTGGAGCGACCTACCTCAGCGACGGTGTCTTCCACCGGACGCAGGTGGAAACCTTCCGGGGTCCGGTGCGCAATAACGATGGTGGCATTTACCGTTTTGAACCCAACACCGGCCGTTTCGAATTGTATATCTCCTACGGGTTCGCCAACCCGCACGGGCGTGTCTTTGATCGCTGGGGGAACGATCTGATTACAGATGCCACGGGAAACAACACCTACTACGGCCCGGCCATCAGCGGCCGGCTCGACCGGGAAAAGGGCAAGCACTCGGGGATACGGCAATTCTGGAACCGTCCCTCCCGTCCGGTTTCGGGAACAGGGATCCTCAGCAGCCGCCATTTCCCCGAGGAATTCCAGGGCAATTTCCTCAACCTCAACGCCATCTCCTTCCAGGGCATCTTCCGGGTAAACGTGACCGAAGAGGGCTCCGGGCTGCATGGCGAGACGATGGAGCACCTGCTTTATTCGAGCGACGCAAACTTCATTCCCACCGACGTCGGCATCGGGCCTGACGGCGCAATTTACTTCACCGACTGGCAAAACCCGATCGTCGGGCACATGCAGCATCACCTGAGGGACCCAAGCCGCGATGACAGCCACGGCCGGATTTACCGGGTCACCTACGAGGACCGCCCCCTGCTGGAGCAGCCTCAGATCGACGGCGCACCGATTCCCGCCCTGCTCGATTTGCTGAAAGAGCCTGAGGATCACGTGCGCATACTCGCCAAGATCGAACTCGGCAACCACGACTCCGACGAGGTGATCGCCGCGCTTGCGGACTGGGTGGAGGACCTCGATTCCTCCCATCCCGATTACGAGCACCACCGGATGGAGGCGCTCTGGGTGCACGACTGGCAGAACGTCGTCAACGCCGGGCTTCTCCACCGCATGCTCGAATCCCCGGATGCGCGAGCGCGCGCCGCCGCCGGCCGCGTCCTCTGCTACTGGCGCGACAGCATTCCCGACAGCCTCGAGCTCTTCATGGCCCTCGCCGAGGACGAACATCCGCGTGTCCGGCTCGAGGGCGTCCGCGGGGCCAGTTTCTATCGCAGCGCCGAAGCCGCCGAGGTCGCCCTCGCCGTTCTCAAGAGGCCGACCGATTACTACATCGAGTACACGTTGAACGAAACGCTTCGCCAACTCGAACCGTACTGGAGGCAGGCCATCAGCGAGGGTGTGGCGCTCTCTGCCGACAACCCGGCGGGAATCGATTACCTGATCGGCAGGGTCACAACCGAAGAACTCGAGAACCTGCCGCGAACGCAGGGCGTCCTTCGCGCCATTCTCACCCGTCCTGAGGCAAGCCATACCTCCCGGACGCAGGCGCTCCAGAGCCTCGCCCTGGAAAGCGGAACGAGCCAGTTGTCTGAGTTGCTCTCCGCCCTCGATAACGTGGAGGATGGTGATTCCGCGACCGCTACCGGCCTCGCGCGCCTGCTGCCGATGATGCCTGCCTCGGAACTCTCCGAGGCTCGCGATGCCGTGATGGAGTTGGCCCTGAACGGGAATTCCTCCGGTGTCAGGCAGCCCGCATGGGCGGCCGTGGTGATGGCCGACGGTTCGTTCGACGCCGCCTGGGAGAAAGCGGATTCACCGGAAGTGTTGACGGACATCGTCGCCGCCATTCCACAGATCCTCAATCCGCAGTTGCGCAACCAGGCCTACAGTCGCGTCCATGCTCTTCTGGACGACCTGCCGGTCGAAATGCAACGGCCGGCGGATGACGACCCGACCGGGTACGGCCGCTACGTGCGGATTGAACTTCCGCGAACCGGCGCCCTGACCCTGGCCGAAGTGCAGGTCTTCAGCAACGGAGTGAATATAGCTCCGGGGGGTTCAGCGAGACAATCCAGCACCAGCAATGGCGGAGCCGCTTCCCGCGCGATCGACGGGGGCACTTCCGGCTCGTGGGGCAGCGGAACACAGACCCACACCAATGAAGGGGAAGACAATCCCTGGTGGGAGCTCGACCTCGGCGGCGAGAATTCCATCGAATCCATCGCTGTCTGGAACCGCACAGATGGAAATCTCGGGCAGCGGCTCGACGGGTTCACGCTGACCGTGCTCGACGGCAATCGGACGGAGGTCTTCAAGCAGACGGACATCCCGGCGCCGAGCCCGAACACCAGCCTGGAGGTCAACGCCACCGATCCGGCGATCGCTCTTCGGCGCGCCGCAATTCGGGCCCTGGTTTCCATGCACAACAACCGCGAAGGCACCTTCCAGAGCCTGGTCGACCTGATCGTCGAGGGCAAAGAGCCGGTCGCGGCGGCACAAGGCATCCGCACACTCCCGCGCACCGCCTGGTCCGAAGAGGAGGCGGGAAAAGCCGCCACCGCGCTGGTGGCATGGGCAAAAGACGTCCCCGCTTCCGAGCGAACGCGCCGGGACTATGTCGAAACAATCCAAATCGCGAGCGATCTCGCCGCCGCCTTGCCCTCGAGCGAGGCGTCCGCATTGAACGCCGATCTGCGCGGGCTCCGGGTGGATGTGTTCGTCGTTCGCGCGGTCCGGGAACAGATGCGCTTCGACACGACGCGCATCGTGGTAGAGGCCGGTAAGCCCTTCGAAATCATTTTCGAAAACCCGGACTTCATGCCGCACAACCTGATCATCGTGGAACCGGGAACCCGTTCGACCATTGGGCCCATTGCCGACCGGATGATGCCGGACGAATTCGACTCCCAGGGGCGCTCGTATGTCCCGGACAGTCCGAGCGTCATCGCCGCCACAAAGATGCTCGAGGCCGGAGAGGCCGAAACACTCAGTGTGACGGCGCCGACGGAGGAAGGCGTGTATGAGTTCGTCTGCACTTTCCCCGGTCACTGGACGGTCATGTGGGGACAGCTGATCGTCACGGACGATGTCGACGCCTACCTCGAGAACAATCCCGAAGCGGATCTTACAACGGCCGCCGCCTCGGGTGAGCATTGAGATTTGAGATCTGAGATGAGGGGCGAAGCACTTCTCTCCAGGCAACATGCCCGGATTTTTTTTCTTCGATTGCTTCCCGGCAGCTATTGCTGCCCGTTCCGCTTCTTACGAAGCGGGCTACGGGGAGGGGAGGGGGAAGTTTAAAGGCAGGTTCTTAGTTCTTAGTTCTTAGTTGGGGGGGCGGATGCTCTGCGAGGGAACGGGGGCGTTCCGCTTCT
>JBBDRH010000341.1:0-4256 GCA_040905645.1 Actinomycetota bacterium | reverse complement strand
TGGCGATCGACCCGGGCTCTCCCCTGGGGTGGGCAAAAGGGAGAGCTCCGATCATTCCCAGAGCCACTACGAGGACGAAGTACGATGCCGCGTTGAGCCCGAACGCCCACGCCGCGCCGACGTAGAGCGCGGCGGCGGCAAGCATCGGGCCGATGACCCGGGCGATGTTGAATGTCAACGAGTTGAGCCCTATCGCCTGCGCCAGATCCTGCTTCGGAACCAGAGACGGCACCAGGGACTGCATGGCCGGGATCGCCACCGAACCGAAGATGCCCGTGCCCGCAGCAATGGCTATCACGATGTACTTGTTGGCGACATCGAGGGCGACGAGAACTGTCAGCACCAGGGCCAGTGTTCCGGCCGCCATCTGGCTCCGGCGCATGAGCTGTAGCCGGTCGGTTCGGTCGGCGAGAGCCCCCGCAGGCAGCGCCAGCACCAGAACCGGCACGAACAGGGCAGCGGTCGCGAGCCCAACCCAGAACGAGGATCCGGTCAGGTTGAAGAGATAGACCGAGAGGGCGGCATTTTGGAGCCAAGTCCCCGAGTTCGAGGCCAGGCTTCCGATGAAATAGAGACGAAACTCCCGGCGCCGGAGGGGACTGAGGTCGGCGTCCTCGGCAGGAATGAAGGGAGGCTGAAGCTCTGCTTGGGCCATGGGTGACCCAGCTTACCGACGATGGGCGCCCTAAGCGATGAACCTTCCGGGAGCCAGACGGCGCGTACCGGCCCGGGCAGGCCTCGGTTGCCAGAGTTTCCTAGCTCAGCACGCTTCCGCTCAACAGCTCCACGTAGAGCCTCATGCCGGTGGGCTTTAGGTGCACGCCGTCCTTGTAAAAAGCCTCGGGATGGGCGTTGGCGAGGCCGTTCCAGTCGAGCAGCTCGGTGTTGGGCCAGCGCCCGACATTTTCGGCCAGCAGCTGGTTGTTGAAGCTCTCCCACGGCCGGGCGACGTGGACGTTTACCAGGAAGACCCGGGGTACGTCCTTGAGAAGCTCCATCAGCTGATCCAGCTGCTTACCGGAGATCGGCCCGTTGGTGCCGGTATGCACTATCACGTTGTTCCCCAGCTGGCCGGCGTCTTTGAGGGCCCTGGTGGTTTCGATGACGCTCTTGGTTTGCCGCCCGATTGCCGCATCGACCAGGGCCGGAACCGTCGCCGCACCCAGCTTGCCGATGAGCTCATCGCGGGCAATGAGCATCACGGAATCGCCCACTGCGGTGACGGTCGGCGGGGGAGGAGGAGGTGCGGGAGCCGGTATCGCGCCCGGAACGACCTCCGGCGGTGGCACCGGCGGAAGCTCCGTCACGGCCATCTCGCCGAATTGGTCCGCCACGGCGCCGGACTGGTCAACAGCACTCTCGGCGGCGGCGTCGAAGGCAAGGAGCGCGGAGTCCGATGACACGGACTGGTTCCGCAGGATCCCGGAGAAGATGGCCGATGCGATGAGGGCCGGGAGGAGCATGATCCCCACGCCGGACAGCACCGGGCGAACTGAACGGTTGCTCAAGCCCCCCTTCAGACCTCGCCAGGCTCGGCCCAGCGTGTCCTGGCTGATCGGCCTCTCTATCAATCGATGGGTCGCGATCGCCAGCGCGATGGTCATCGTCAACCGGAGGGCAAGCAGCGGATAGCCCCGGAGATCGATGTCGACGTCCGGGCGGGAAAGCATGAAGACCGGCCAGTGCCAGAGGTAGATGGCGTAGGACCTTTTGCCCAACCACCTGAGAGGAAGGCTTCCCAGCAGACGGCGGGCCAACCAGCCCGGATGTGCCGAGACTGCGACGACTATCGCAGCGAGCGCCGCCACCAGGACGAAACCACCCCGGTAGAGGAAGGGGTCGAACTCGGTCCATGAGTAGATGATCCAGGCGAGCCCGGCAATCGCGGCGAGCCCCGCAAAGTCACGAATCAACGAGCCCATCAACTTGGGTCGGGCAGTTCGGGCTCCGGGCATCCACACGAAGGCGAGAGCGGCGCCGATGAGGATCGTGCCGACGCGGGTGTCCGTCCCGTAGTAGATGCGGGAGGAGTCCGACTCCGGGGAGTACATCAGGCCCATCGCCAGAGCCGACAGCCCGATCGCGAGGATGATCCAGGGCACCGTCGACCTGGGCTTGGTGCTCTTGCGCTTGAGGGCGAAGATGAGGACCATCGGCCACAACAGGTAGAACTGCTCCTCGACCGCCAGGCTCCACAGGTGCTGCAGAAGCGGCGGCCTGCCCATCGCCTGGAAGTAGGGCATCTCCTGGAAGATCATGCGCCAGTTGCTGACGTAGGTGAGGGCCGCGACGAGATCCCCGCGCAGCTGTGCGAGCTGATCGGGAGCCAGGATCGGCGTCACCAGCGCCACCGCCGCCAGCATCACCAACAGGCTGGGCAGAAGCCGCAACGCCCTCCGCCGCCAGAAGTTGAGGAGGCTGATGCTTCCTTCCCGGCGCCACTCGGAGAGGAGCAGCGCGGTGATCAGGTACCCGCTGATGACGAAAAAGACGTCGACTCCGAGGAACCCTGCGCGAGCCCAGGTCTGGTCGGCGTGATAGGCGAGGACTGCGATGACTGCCAGCGCACGCAGCCCGTCCAGGGCCGGCATGTACTCCAGGCGGTCGCGGCGCTGAGCCGATCGGCGCCTTCTGGCCTTGCGCTCGAGGCTTTTGGGCAGCTCAGGACGAATTTTGTCGGCCGGGTCGTCCCATTTGGGGGGGCGCGCGATCTTGAATTCGGGAACGGAGGTCATAACCGATTGATCGCTCATCGCCTGCCCGCCACTTCCTGCCTTCCAATGGATCGATCGCTTCGCCTGAATGAGTAGTTCGGCGACCGCATCTTAGCCCGATCTGGGACCCGGGGAAAAGGGCGAGTTTGTGTGACTCTGCCTGTCAACGCCTGTTAAGTGGAGTAAAAGCTTTGACCTTGCCGCAGATTGCTCTATCATGTCGAACAAATGTTCGATCTTTCGGATTTGACTCCCGAACAACACGCGGCGGTCACCTATCAGGGGGGCCACCTGCTGATTGTGGCGGGGGCCGGAACGGGCAAGACCACCACTCTCACCGCGCGTCTGGCCCATCTGATCGGTTCGGGCACTGCGCCGGAGCGGATCCTGATGCTGACCTTCAGCCGGCGGGCGGCGGCCGAGCTGCTGCATCGGGCCGAGCAGCTTGCCGGCGAGCGGACCAATGCGGCTTGGGGAGGCACCTTCCACGCGGTCGCCAACCGTATGCTCCGCCGGCACGGCCGGGCGATCGGGCTGGAGCCTTCGTTTACGCTGCTCGACCAGTCCGACACCGCCGACATGCTTGCCCTGGTGCGCAAGGATCTCGATCCGGCGTCGGGCGATAACGATTCGGCCTTTCGCAGGAGGGCCCGCAAGCAGACGCTGGCCGACATCCTCAGCCGGTGTGTCAACACCAACACGCCTCTTTCGCAGGTCCTGCGGAGCCACTACCCCTGGTGTGCGGAGGAGCGAGCGGAGATAAGAGCAACCTTCGAGGCTTACACCGCCCGTAAGCGGGAGGAGTCGGTGCTGGACTACGACGATCTGCTGCTGTGCTGGGCGGCGCTGCTCCGTATTCCGGATGTCGCTGGGGTGATTCAACGCCAGTTCGATCACATCCTGGTCGATGAGTACCAGGACACCAACCCTCTGCAGGCGGACATCCTCGAGCTCATGGCCGCCGGGGGAGCCCGGCTTACTGCAGTCGGCGACGACGCCCAGGCGATCTACTCGTTCAGGGCGGCCACCCATCGCAACATAATGGAGTTCCCGACCCGGTTCGGGGCGGCGCTGGTCACTCTCGAGCGCAACCATCGCTCCACTCCCGCCCTGCTCTCCGCCACCAATGCGGTGATAGCCGAGGCTCAGCACCGGCACCCCAAACAGCTCTGGTCCCAGCGGGAGGACAAGGGCCGCCCGGGGCTGGTCAGGTGTGACGACGAGGCCGATCAGTCCCGTCAGGTGTGCGCCCGCATCCTCGAACATCACGAGCGCGGCACCAAGCTCATGTCCCAGGCGGTCCTTGTCCGCACGGCCCACCACAGCGACCTGCTGGAGTTGGAGCTGAACGCTCGCAAGATCCCATTCGTCAAGTACGGGGGGCTGAAGTTCCTGGAGGCGGCTCACGTCAAGGATCTGGTGTGCCTGCTGCGCCTGGTGGAGAACCCCCGTGACGAGCTGGCCTGGTTTCGCATCCTCCAGCTCATTGAGACCGTGGGCCCGGCGGTCTCTCGCCGTTTGACGGCTGAGCTCCGCCGCGTT
>JBBDRH010000340.1:0-4319 GCA_040905645.1 Actinomycetota bacterium | reverse complement strand
ACGGCTCCTGGCAGCAGCTTTCGCTAGCCGGGACGTTGAAGCGGCCACCTCGGTCGCTCTGCGTCTCTACGGAATTGAGGCCGCGGCTTCATTCCTTTCGTCCCGTGTCCAGCGTGGATGAGCTCTCCCAGAGTTAGACCCAGAAATCCGAACTCCGTCCTACTCACAAACCCATACTGCGAGCCGCTTCGGTCGATGTACAACCGGTTGGCTGCCGCGGGTGCGACGAGTTGGAACCAGGTCCAGGAAGAGTTCTTGGTTGCAATGTCGGGGGTCGCGCCGACGGGCGGCGGCGATCTGTCGGCATGGCTTCACGCAAGCCGTCCCCGCATCTACTTTTTCATGGGGGTACGAGTGCTTGGTGACACGGACTTCGCAGCCGTGATGAGATGGGCTGAGACAGCCGCCCAGGTCGTGGATGCCGTTGGCCTTTACTGCTACGAGGCGTTACCCGGATCGTTCACGAGCTATCGACACAGGGTTGGCATTCCAGCGGCTTACGAACTTGAGCGGGTCCTTTACCGCGCTTGCACTGAGCTTCAGGGGCTCCGGGACGCGCCCCCTCCGCCCATTCCCCGCGACGTGGAGCCGAGCGCTGCCTCTAAGGCAGGGCTGCTAACGGATGAGGTTCGGACACAATCTGACAAGTGACCTTCAGTTATCGGCTGGGGCGAAAGACTCTTGCTTTTAGTTCCGGGACCGGCGGTCGGCGAGGCTCGCATGCCTCACATCCGTCAGACGAAAACTTGTAAGAATGAGATGGAATACGGCGCGTTGAGGAGCAAGAGTTGAGCATATCCAGGGCTGAGGTGGAGCACGTCGCCAGGCTGGCGCGGCTTGCTCTGACCGAGGAGGAGCTGACGCTGTTCGAGGAGCAGCTCTCCAAGATCCTCGACCACGCTCAGACCGTCACCTCCCTCGACACCGAGGGCGTCAACCCCACCTTTCACTCGATGCCCCTGCTCAACGTCTTCCGGCCCGACGAGGTGGAGCCTCCATTGAGTCAGGAGGAAGCCCTGGCCAACGCGCCGGCTCCGGAGGACGGATTTTTTCGGGTTCCCCGAATCCTGGAAGCCGAATGAAGCTCTGGGAGCGAACCGGCGCTGAGCTGGCTCGCCTGATTGCCGGGCGGGAGGTCTCCTCGGTGGAGGTGACCGAGGCGGTCATCGCCCGCATCGAGGAAGTCGAGCCACAGGTGCGCTCTTTCCTGACCGTTACGCCCGAGGAGGCGCTGCGCAAGGCCGCCGAGGTCGATGCTGCGATCGGCAGTGGAGAGGCGCTGGGCCCTCTGGCGGGGGTGCCGCTCGCGCTCAAGGACATCATCTGCACCAGGGGGATCCGAACCACGGCAGGGTCACGAATCCTCGACAACTACGTGCCCCCCTACTCGGCCACGGTCGCCGAGCGGCTGGAAGCCGCAGGGACCCCGATGCCCGGCAAGACCAACCTCGACGAGTTTGCGATGGGCAGCTCCACGGAAAACTCCGCCTACCAGCAGACGGCGAATCCCTGGGATCTTTCCAAGGTGCCGGGTGGCTCCTCGGGCGGCAGCGCCGCCGCGGTAGCCGCCGGGCAGGCGGTTTGGAGTCTGGGAACTGATACCGGTGGAAGCATCCGACAGCCCGCCGCGCTGTGCGGAGTGGTCGGGCTCAAGCCGACCTACGGCCTGGTGTCCCGATTCGGGTTGGTGGCGTTTGCCTCCTCGCTCGATCAGGCGGGGCCGATCACCCGCGACGTTCGCGATGCCGCCCTCGTCCTCCAAATCATTGCCGGCCCCGATCCCCGGGACTCGACCACCCTTCCCGGGCCGGTTCCCGACTACGTGGCTGCACTAGAAAAGGGGATCCAGGGGATGCGGATAGGCGTGGTGAAGGAGATCTCGGACGCCGGGGTCGCGCCTGAGGTGAAGGCCCGGTTCCAGGAGGCGCTGCTTGCATTGGAGAAGCTGGGGGCGGAGATCGGCGAGGTGTCGCTGCCCACCTTCGGCCTGGGTATCGACATCTATTACCTGATCGCACCGGCGGAGGCGTCCTCCAACCTCGCCCGTTACGACGGGGTGCGCTTCGGCCTGCGGGTGGACGCACCCGACGTCGCCTCCATGCACGCGAAGACCCGCGCTGCCGGCTTCGGGGCGGAGGTGAAGAGGCGGATCATGCTCGGGACCTACGCGCTGTCCTCCGGTTATTACGACGCTTTCTACCTCAAGGCCCAGAAGGCCCGGACGCTCATCGCCCGGGACTTCGCCCGAGCCTACAAGGACTTCGATCTGCTGGTCTCTCCCGGGAGCCCGACCACCGCCTTCGGCCTGGGCGAGAAGCTCCAGGATCCCCTCACGATGTACCTCTCGGACATCTGTAACGTTCCCTCGTCGCTGGCGGGAGCCACTGCGATGTCGGTGCCGTGCGGGCTCTCTGCAGAGGACGGCCTGCCCGTGGGGCTTCAGTTCATGGCGCCGCCGATGGGGGAGGCCACCATGCTCTCGGCGGCGTATGCCTTCGAGCAGGAGCTGGGCTTCAGCGCCAGGCCTCCGCTGTGGGCAGGGGGGAGCGGCGAGTGAGCGCCGCTTCGCTGCTTACGACGATCGGCCTCGAGGTCCACGTGGAGCTGAAGACTGCTACCAAGATGTTCTGCGGCTGCCCGGTCGGATTCGGAGGCGAGCCGAACACCAGGGTGTGTCCGGTCTGCCTGGGCCATCCGGGAACCCTGCCGGCGATGAACGAAAGGGCCATCGAGCTCACCACCAAGATCGCCATGGCGCTGGGCTGCGACATCGCCCCCAACTCGATCTTTCATCGCAAGAACTACTTCTATCCCGATATGCCGAAGAACTACCAGATCTCCCAGTACGACCTCCCCGTCGGGGTCAACGGAGCTCTGGAGGTGGAGTACGACGGCGTCGCTCACCGCATAGGGATCACCCGGGTCCACCTGGAGGAGGACACCGGAAAGTCGATACATGTGGGGGGAGGCGGACGCATTCACGATGCCGACCACAGCCTGGAGGACTTCAACCGCGCCGGCACCCCCTTGGTGGAGATCGTCAGCGAGCCCGACATCCACGGCCCGGACGTCGCCCGAGGATACGCCACCGAGCTTAGGGCGATTCTCGAGTACCTCGGAGTCTCCGACGTGAAGATGGAGGAGGGCTCCATGAGAGTCGATGCCAACATCTCGGTAGCTCCCCCCGGGGAGCGCGGGGTGAAGGTCGAGATCAAGAACATGAACTCGTTGAGGTCGCTGGCCCGGGCGTTGGAGTACGAACAGAGGCGGCAGGCAGAGGTTATCTCCGGGGGAGGCAAGGTCGTTCAGTCGACGCGTCACTGGGATGAGAAGGCCGCCAAGACCCAGGAGCTTCGCACCAAAGAGGAAGCGTTCGACTATCGATACTTTCCGGAGCCCGACCTGGTGCCCATTCAGCCTTCTGTCGAGTGGCTGCGCCAGCTGCGCGAGGAGCTCCCCGAGCTTCCTGCCGACCGCCGGAAACGATACGCCGGGTTGGGGCTGAACGCCTACGATGCGCAGGTTTTGACCGCGTCGAAATCGCTAGGACAGCTTTTCGACGAGGCCCTCGGCGCCGCCAAGACCGCCGATGCCAAGCAGGTGGCCAACTGGGTGACAAACGACCTCACCGGTCTGCTCGCCGCCCGGCCCGAGAAGGACGCCGTGCCGATCTCGGGTGCAAATCTGGCCGAGCTCGTGGATATGGTGGCCGGCGGGACGATCTCCAAGGGCCAGGGCCAGCAGCTCCTGGGTGAGATGTTGGACACCGGCTCGAGCCCCGGGGCGCTTGCCGAGGCGGGAGGCATCCGCCAGGTCTCCGACACCGGTGAACTCGAAACGGCCATCGAAGAAGTGATAGCAGCCAACCCGGACGTGGCCGCCCGCATCGCAGCCGGGGACAACAAGCCCTTCGGATTCCTCATGGGCCAGGTGATGAAGGCGACCAAAGGCCAGGGCAACCCCAAGGTAGTCACCGAGCTGTTGCGGGAAAGGCTGAAGGTTTAGCTCAGACGCCGGCCCACGTTCGAAACGGGTAGTAGATCCAAAAGCAGGTGATGGCGGACAAAGCGAGGGCGGGGACATAGATCGGCGCAACCTTCTTTCCCGAGAAAAGGTGGGCTATTGCCAGGTAGATCCCGGGCAGGACTATGACCATGTAATAGATGAAGCCCGACTTCGGCACCCCCGCCAGGTCCGCCACGAGGAACGGTCCAAATGTCCCGACGAACCACGCTACGGGGAGAAACAGCCCGGCATTACGCTGCCTCCAGGAGGAGTAAGCGCAGAAAAGCAACGCCGGTATCGCCAGGAAGATGATC
>JBBDRH010000339.1:0-4335 GCA_040905645.1 Actinomycetota bacterium | reverse complement strand
TAGCCTTTAGGCCTCGGGAAACGTTGACTCTGCCGATTCCGGTGGCGTAATGTGGTGCAAAGTGGAGCAAGACGGAGATCAGACAACCGCCCCGGGGCGCCGAAGGAATGTTACTCCCCAGGGGGGTCGTCTCCAGGAATTTGGCATGACATGGAGCTTTTGAATGTTGATGGGAGAGTTCATGCACACCCTGGACCCCAAGGGGCGTATCTTCCTTCCCGCCAAATGGAGGTACGAGCTCGCCGGAGAGGTGGTAGTCACCAAAGGCCACGAGCGTTGTCTTTATGTGATGACAAAGGAGCGGTTTGAGATGAGAGGGGCGCAGCTGGACCAGCTCTCCTCCAACCGGAAGATCAACCGGGACCACAACCGGATCTTTTTCTCATCGGGATCGGAGGAGCCGGTCGACAAGTCCGGGAGGATGTCGATCCCCGCAGGGCTCAGGCAGTACGCGGGTTTGGACAAGGACGTCGTCGTCATCGGCGTCTCGGACCGGGCCGAGATCTGGGACCGTTCTGAGTGGAGTGCCTACCAGGAGGGCATCGACAGCTACGAATCCCTGGCCGAGCAGCTGGATTGATCGACCCGGCTCCGGCAGTGGATCGGCCGGGAGCTGTGTCCTACGGAAAGGAGCTACCGATTTGGAGACGATTGAAGGCCAGAGCCTGGCAAGGGAGACCACCGACACGTTTCTTCTCCTGCTGATCGCCGGACTGACGCTCGCAGGTTACGTGGGTTTGGCGCTGTTTGTTGTTCAGGCGGTTGGATAGACGGACTTTGAGCGAAGTCTTCGAGCACGTCCCGGTTCTGCCGGCGGAAGCAGTCGAGTGGCTGACTCCCGCATTGAGTGGCTCGGGACCGCTGGTCGACTGCACGGTCGGAGGAGGGGGACATTCGGAGGCGTTCCTGCAGGCTCTGCCCGAGCTGATGGTGGTCGGGATCGATCGTGATTCGGAGGCTCTGGAGGCTGCGGCCGACCGGCTGCGCGGGTTTGGAGACAGGGTGAGGTTGGTGAAATCGAACTTCGCCGATATCGCAGATGTTTTGGGGGAGCTTGGCTATGAGCAGGTGGGAGCGTTTCTTTACGATCTGGGTGTCAGCTCTCCCCAGCTGGGCAGGGCCGGCCGTGGTTTTGGCTACCGTGCCGGGTTTGCTCTGGATATGCGCATGGATCAAAGCTCGGCCCGGAAGGCGTCAGACATTGTGAATAACTATTCAGAAACCGTGCTCAACGACATCATCTTCAGGTATGGGGAGGAGCGGTTCGCCCGCAGGATCTCCCGCGCAATCGTGCAGCGGAGGGCCGCAAAGCCCTTCACCGACGCCGGAGACCTCGCGGAAGTCGTCAAGGCTGCGATCCCGGCTGCCACCAGGCGAACCGGACCCCACCCCGCGAGGCGGACCTTCCAGGCGCTGCGGATCGAGACCAATGAGGAGCTGAAGTCGCTTGAGACGGCGCTGGGCGCCTCGGTCGATTTCCTGCGGCCGGGCGGCAGGATCGCCGTGATGAGCTACCACTCGCTTGAGGACCGCATTGTGAAACGTACATTCCGGGAAGCCGCCCAGGGGTGCATCTGCCCCCGCGACGTGCCCGTATGTGTATGCGGCCATCGCGCCCGGCTGAAGGTCCTGACCCCGAGAGCGATACGGCCATCGGAGCAGGAGCTGGCCGTGAACCCCCGGGCCGACAGCGCTCGGATGAGGGTGGCAACCAAGCTCGAGGCTGCCTGATGACCGTCACCGAGAGCCACGTTCGCAGGGGCCGCCGCGCACCCTTTCCGGGTGGCCGTGCGCCGCTGAGCGTACCCGGCCCGGCCGCCGCGACCTCCCGGAAGGCCACACCGGCTGCGAGCCGGAGATCCAAGCGCTCCGACTCGATACTGGTCCTGGTGGCGCTGCTCGTGGCCGGGGGGGTGGTCTTCGGCCTGGTGCTGGTCAACATCGCCCTTGCTCAGAGCTCATTTCAGCTCGCCGACCTTCAGAAGCGCTCGGCCGAGGGGCAGGTGCGCCAGCGCCAGCTTCGCTTCGAGGTGGCCAAGGCGGAGTCTCCGGAGCGGATCGCTCAGATGGGCGCGGACCTCGGGTTGGTGGCCCCCGAACGGCAGGAGTACCTCCAAGGCCCTGCGGTCCTGGTCGCCTCCCACTCTGAGCCGGCAGCCGGCACGGCAGGCTTCGAACTCGCTCCCGCAAGGCCGTAACACGTCACATGGCCGCCAGAGTGAGGTCCTCGGTCCGTCTTCTCTGCCTGCTGGGAGCTCTGCTGGCCTGCTCGTGTGTCGTGGCCGGAAAGCTCTTTTTGCTGCAGATCAGGGACTCCCACCGGATGAGCGCACTCGCCGCCGAGCAGCGGTTGCGCACGGTGGCGCTTCCCGCCCACCGGGGCTCGATACTGGCGTCGGACTCCTCGGAGCTGGCGATCTCGCTGGACATGCAGACGATATTCGCCAGCCCCCGGTTCATCGCCGACCCCGGGGCTGCCGCAGCCGCCATCGCTCCGATCCTCAAGATGAACCCCGAAAGGCTCGCGGCCAAGCTGTCCGGTGACTCGGGATTCGTCTATGTCGCTCGGAAGGTGGAGCCGGCGGTGGCCGAGAAGGTGAGAGCTCTCGATATCACCGGCATCGAGTTCATGGCCGAGCAGAAGCGCTTCTACCCCTCGGGGGTGCTGGCCGGCCAAGTGCTGGGGTTCGTCGGTGACGACAATCGAGGGCTCGCCGGCTTGGAGATGAAGTACGACCACCTGCTCCAGGGAAACCCGGGCAAGGTGGTCATGGAGCGTGATCCGGGAGGAAGGCCGATACCGTCGGGGAGGTCCTCGGTACGGGACGCCGTCGGGGGGCAGGACCTGGTGCTGACGATCGACAAGCAGATCCAGTTCGAAGCCCAGGCCGCGCTCGACCGGGCGATCCAAGCCTGGGGGGCGCGCGGCGGAACCATCGTGGTCATGGATCCTCGCAACGGAGACATACTAGCCATGGCCAACGCCCCCAGCTTCGACCCGAACGATCTGAAGACGAGCACCGCCCGTGACCGCAAGAACCGGGCGGTTACCGATGTCTACGAGCCCGGCTCCGTGAGCAAGCTGATCACGGCGGCGGCGGCTTTGGAGTCGGGGGTTACGAATCCGAGTGAGGTCCTGCGGGTGGCCGACCACCTCAAAATAGGCGCCAAGACCTTCAAGGACTCGCACCATCACCCGGTTGAGAACCTGTCGTTTGCTCAGGTGATCCAGCTCTCCTCCAACGTGGGGACCATCAAGGTCGCCGAACGCCTGGGGAAGACCCGCCTTCACGACTACCTCGTGAGATTTGGCTACGGCCGGGTGACCGGGCTCGGATTTCCCGGCGAGTCGGCCGGGATCCTCGCCAGGCCCGAGAAGTGGTGGGCCACCTCGCTCGGCACGATATCGATAGGCCAGGGGGTTGCCGTCACCCCGCTTCAGATGGTTCAGGCCTACGCAACCGTGGCCAACGACGGGGTCGAGGCCAAGCCGCGGCTGGTTCAGGCGGTGGTCGGCCCCGAGGGCGATCGTCAAGCGGCAGGGCTGGCTGCCCCCAGACGGGTGATCCAGAAGGAGACCGCCCGGCAGCTTACCGAGATCCTCGTGGGGGTCACCGAAGGAGACGACGGAACCGGCAAGGCCGCCGCCATACCCGGCTACCGGGTGGCCGGAAAGACCGGGACCGCGCAGAAGCCCCTGCAGGGTGCTGCCGGCTACGCCGGATACGTAGCCTCCTTCGTCGGGTTTGCTCCGGCGGACGATCCCAGGCTTGTGGTGGGTGTGATCCTGGACGACCCGACGCCGTTCCTGGCCGGCTCAACCGCGGCGGTTACGTTCAAGGAGGTCATGGGGTTTTCTCTGCGCCGGGTGGGTGCGCAGGTGGAGGTGGGAAGGCTGGTGGAGGGGGCGCCGTTGGGAGCAGCCGCCCGGAATTAGTGCCGATACGGCACCAGCCTTTCCAGGCTTCTACTAGTCTCTTGGGGATGAATCTAGAATCCATTGCCCGGATCCTCGGCGCCGAAAGGGCGGGGGAGCAATCAAAGATTGAGGTCACCGACCTGGCCTACGACTCCAGGAGGGTGGCTCAGGGCACACTGTTCATCTGTATACCGGGCGGCCATTACGACGGGCATGACTACGCCGGCGCCGCGGTAGGTGCCGGGGCGGTGGCGATCATCTGTGAGCGCCCGGTGCAGGCGGAGGTTCCGGAGCTGCTGGTGCCGGACTCCCGTGATGCGATGAACCGGCTCGCAGCGCCCTTCTTCGGCGACCCCAGCCGCCATCTGGGTGTGGCGGGGGTGACGGGGACCAACGGCAAGACCACGATTGCGTTC
>JBBDRH010000338.1:0-4347 GCA_040905645.1 Actinomycetota bacterium | reverse complement strand
CACTCGGGGCGCCTGGACGCTCTCGGTGCCCACCCTATTTCTCAGACGCTGCACTTGAGTGCCCTGACGGCACTCACCTCAACTCTTCCTCAACTATCGGCCTGACTTCGCTGAACTCATCGGGAAGCTGATCCAGCAGGAACAGCTCGACAGTTCGATCCGGGTCGTCTAGAACGCGCAAGGGGGTATTGACGAATCCGCCGTAGGCGCGGGACGGTCCGCCGAGGCCGAAAGTAAACCCACGGTAACCCAGTCCGGGTGGCTCAGGCGCCGGAGTTTGTGCGGGCGTCAGGGCTCCCAGCAGCGAGACCAGCTGTTTCCGGCCCTCCTCGTCGAGTTGCCAGCTCGGGTTGGGCATTCCACTGAATATGTCCAGCTCGATGGTTTGCAACGCTGGATTCGGGGATTCCGTGACCGCGGAACCGCAGCCGGTGGCCCCCAGCACCAAAATCAGGCTCACCAGGGCACGAACGGCGATGAAGCCTGGCAGGGTGGAGGATGTCACTCGCCTATTATCAAACGGGAGGTGAGGGTCCGCCATGAAACTTCTTTTACGATGTGGCGGAGCCTTAATCAACGAGCAACCATGATGAGAAGTGAGAGCCTGAGCCGCAGTCCGAACCCGCCCGTCCGGCTCCTCGTGGTGCGCCACGGTGAGTCGACCTGGAACGCCCGCGGGCTGTGGCAGGGCCAGGCAGACCCGCCGTTGACCGCGCGAGGAGAGGCGCAGGCGAGAGTCGCTGCGCAGGCTCTGACCGGCCTGGGAATCGATCGGGTGATCTCGTCCGACCTCGCCCGCGCGAGCAAGACCGGGCACCTCATCGCCGCGCACCTCGGGTTGGGCGCGGTGGCCCTGGACCCCGGCTTCCGCGAGGTCGACGTGGGCGATTGGAGCGGTCTCACCCGCCTGGAGATCGAGGAGAGATGGCCGGGCCTGAGAGCGGCGTGGGCGGAGAACAAGCTGGAGGCGACGCCGGGCGGGGAACATCTGATCTCGTTCACCTCACGGGTCGTCGACGCGATCACCCGGGCGGCCGAGAGCGCGCGAGACGGGACGACCCTGGTCATCGGACACAGCAGGGTGATCTCCGCCCTCGAGAGATTCGCCCGAGTTCAGCCTGGGCGCTCGACCCATCTGTCGGGCCGGTGGTTCGAGGTTGACGCCTCCGGCCGGGTGCGAGGCCGTGAGCCCGTCAACCTGCTCGGCGAAATAAAGGAGCCGATGCGGTCGTAGACCCGCTCAAACTGGGTATAGCTCGCCTCAATGCGCGTTCAAAAAAGTGCGCATTCCTGCAAGAAGAACGGCCCGAGGAGTAGGAGGCGGTCATGTCCTACAAGTACCTAGGCATTTATCTCAACGATCATCTCGCCATCACCATCGGAACGCACGAGCTGCTGAACAGAACGCTGGAGAACAACCGGGGCACGGATCTCGGGGCCTTCGTCAACGCACTTGTCCTCGATGCGGAGCAGGAGCGCAAGGCGATCGAAGCCCTCATGTCCGAGCAGGGGATCGCACAGAATCCCGTGAAGGCCGCAGGCGCCTGGTTGGCCGAGAGGATCGGCAGGTTGAAGCTCAATGGTGATCTCACCGGCTACTCCGACCTCAGCCGCCTGGTCGAGATCGAGGCTGCCGGCCTGGCGCTGGAGTCGAAGCGGGTGTTCTGGGACGCGTTGAACCAGGTCGGGTTCACCGAAGCCGGCGGGTTGGTGACCAAGAGCCTGGCCAGACGCGCCGAGCAGCAGATCGAGGAGCTGCAGGTGCATCGCCGTAATGCGGCTGAAAAGGCTCTCGGCCTACGAGCGCCGAGCCTGGCCGAAATGTAGCGACCGGGGGTCAGGCGACCTCCTGAGGAGGAGGGTCAAAGGCAAGTTCATCGTCAGCGATCGCTACGTCCACCGCCGGCTCGTAGCTTGTAACGTTCTCAGTCCGATAGGTTTCTAACCGAGTTTGTTCGTCTAACCGCCGAAGAAGTAATGACTCTCGGTCGATCCACAGGATAGGCGGGGATTCCTCCGAGTGCTCAGGCGCTCTTCCGGTCTTGCGGATGAAGTCCTCGCGGCTCTCCTCCTCCCGTGCCTCGTCCACCGGGCGCGGGGCAAACCGCCCTGTCAGTCGGTAGCACATGACCTCGTCAAGCTGCTCGTCACCCAGTGATTGGACCTCCCTGAGATCGGTGAGGCTTCGCCCACCAACTTGGTCCGGCAGCAGCAACGCCGGGACAGTGTGAGAAGAGCGACCGGAAACACCGGTAGCACCAGCCACGGCCAGACCCAGGGAATCCCGCCGCTCAATACCCGGACTGACGTCCCACCAGGTGCGGGCCTCGCTGCCGCGGGCCCAGATGATGTATCTATCCCAGTCTTCCTCGGCATCCCCGTGACGGCTCCGGAACTCGAACCTGAACTGTCCTGGACGAACGAACGCCGTCTTGAACGGCTTGATTCTCGAGGACGGGCGGCTTTGCCGAATGAACCGAGTGACCACCTTGCCGCTGTCGCAATAGGAGTGACAGCCGCCATACCGAACCACCATCGCTGCGAGCATCTCTTCTGCGGACACCTGCTGAATCTCCTTGAGTCGGACTCAACACACTAACGGTTGCAGTTCGGCGCCAGCCGATTTATTCGCTCGCCCCGTTCACACGCGATGCCCGCCATCTGAGGACGCCGTACTGGCAGAGCATGGGCTTGACAACCTCCGCCACGGCCGATCTACTCCACTACCGAGAAGCTGTGAACGGAGGAGTAGCCGTGGCCGATACGACCGAACCGCCCTACACCAAACCCGAATCCGACGACGAGATCCTTAACGAGCTCGGAGAAGTAGTCAGGGGCGTCTTTCCACCCGAGGGCCTAACCGAAGAAGCCGTTCCGGAAAGCAACGTTCTGTTCCGGCGCTCCGCGCTGAGCCGCGAAGAGGTCTTGGAACGAAGCCAATCATGGATCGATGAGCAAGTTCCGTACAGCCAATCAAAATTTCACGAGAATCAATTCGGCTCCTACCGCCAGGACTGCTCAGGCTATGTGTCGATGTGCTGGCAGCTCGACCGTTCTTATACCACCGCCAACATCCTCGACAAGGCAAAACGCATCGGATCGCACGGTGCACTCGAGCCCGGAGACGCGCTCTGGTTTAGGCAAGCGGATCACGGGCACATGGCTTTGTTCGTCCGCTGGTCAGACTCGGCCCGCACGAAGCCGGTGATGAGGGAAGAGCGCAAGACCGGAACTGTTTGTTTGGAGAGAGTCTGGACGCCCGCATGGGCATCCGAATTCGAGGCCATCCGGGCGAACAACCTTGGAACCGGAGGAGATTTGCCGGCTTTCAGGACCCGAGGAAGCGGCGTGCGGATCCGTAAAGAGCCCAGCACCAGTGCCCCGATCGTCACCAGTCTGCCCGGTCCGACGACGGTGGGTGTGAAGTGCCAGGCGCGGGGCGAAAGCGTAACCGTCGGGGGCATCACCAGAGATAACTGGGCCTTCATACCGAGCCTCGGCGGCTTCATTACCAACATTTTCATCGAAGGGTCCCCCGAGTCCCTGCCGGGCATTCCGGCCTGCAGGTAAGCAGCGGGAGAGCGGGCTCATACGGTCAGGGCAGCGGGGCTTTGGTCTGGCGAGTGAAGCCGCGCACCCAGCGGTAGCCGTAGCCGGGGACCCTGATGTTCTTGTCCTCGACCGGCTCACCCGCCTTCCCGCTAGGGTCGGAGAACTCCACCTGAAGTAGATCGGCTTCCTTGCCGGCCAGCTTGAAAAGGTTCACGTTGCATGACTTGTCGCTCAGATTGTGAACCACCAGCACCAGGTGCGTCTGCCACACGAAGCGGTGGGCGAGCACGTCGCTGTTGCCCGTCTTCA
The DNA here is from genome assembly GCA_040905645.1 of Actinomycetota bacterium. Classification (GTDB taxonomy): domain Bacteria; phylum Actinomycetota; class CADDZG01; order JAHWKV01; family JAHWKV01; genus JBBDRH01. The sequence goes on along the minus strand of JBBDRH010000338.1, from coordinate 486 downwards.
GGACCTCGACCGGCCCGTAGCCGATGGCTGCGCTCTGCTTGCGAGTGAGGATCAGCTTCTGCATCCAGTGCAGGAACGAGTTGGGGTCGTGGTCCTGGTCGGCGACGTTCACCTGCTTCGGCCCGAACGGCTCCGACGCCACCGGGCGAACCAGCTTGTAAGGCTCCGCCTCCGAAAAGCCGCCGGTGTCCGAGCCGCTCCACTGCATGGGGGTCCTTGCGGGCAGACGGTCGGGCAGCTCCTGGTTGTCCCCCATCCCGATCTCCTCACCGTAGTACAACATCGGCATCCCGGGCGTCGAGAAGGTCATGCTGTAGAGAAGCTCTAGGCGCCGCCGGTCGCCCTCGAACATCGGGGGGTGCCTGCGCCGGATCCCCCTCCCGTAGAGGCGCATGCTCTCTTCGGGAGCGAACTTCTCGAACACCTCCTGCTTCAGCTTCTCGTCGAGCGTATCCATGTTCAGCTCGTCGTGGACCCGGGCAAAGT
>JBBDRH010000337.1:0-4395 GCA_040905645.1 Actinomycetota bacterium | reverse complement strand
GATCACCCGCAGGGCGTTCTTGGTGTCCAGGACTCGGGCCGATCGGATGGTCCTTCCCGTGACCTCCAGGTTAAGGTCCCGCCGGATCGACTCGACCTCAGGTAGCTCGGGCATCTGCTGCGGGCAGGTTCGAGGCTGTGGTTCGCCCTGCTTGGTCGGCGAGCCGCGTGAGGGCCTCTTTGGCGGCGGCCTGCTCCGCCAGCTTCTTCGATCTGCCTTCCCCGGAGCCCATGTGCTCGCCCCGGATGTAAACCTGAGCCACGAAGTTTCGATCGTGGTCGGGCCCGGTGGAGGAGATGCGGTATTCGGGAAGTGCGCCCGCCTGCTGAACCGCCACCTCCTGAAGATTGGTCTTGAAGTCGCGGAGCACTCCCCGGTCGAACTCCTCCCGGATGTGGGCCGCAAAGAGCCGTTCGACCACGCCTCGGATCTGTTCCAGTCCGCAGTCGATATAGGCGGCACCCAGGACCGCCTCCAGAGCGTCGGCGAGGATCGAATCCTTGTCGCGTCCACCTGAGAGCTCCTCCCCCCGGCCCAGAAGCAGGTCGTCTCCCAGGCCGATGGAGCGCGCGATCTTCGCCAGCACCACCGCGTTGACGGCGCTGGAACGCAGCTTGGCCAGCTCCCCCTCGGGCAGGTCGGGGAACCAGTGGAAGATCATGTCCGTCACCACTAGCCCTAGGACGGCGTCGCCCAGGAACTCAAGGCGCTCGTAGTTGCGAGCTTCTGGGCGCTCGAAGGAGTAGGAGCGGTGAGTGAGAGCGACCTCCAGGAGCGGTATATCGACGCCCTGCAGACCAAGGCGCTCCTTGAGAGTGCCCGAGCCACGGCCAACCGGTTGTGCCATAAGAAGCTGGGGGTCCTTTAGTCGACTACCACTACCTCGCGCCCGTCGTAATAGCCGCATTTTCCGCATACTCGATGCGAAGCCTTGGGAGCGTGGCACTGCGGACAGGTCGATTTACCCGGCACGGCCAGCTTCCACTGCGCCTTGCGATGCCTGGTGGTGGACCTGGACTTGCGTCGCTTCGGTACTGGCATGACCTATTCTCCACTTCCTTTTTAAGGCTCGTCTGCAATCAAATCCTTCAACGGCGCCCAGCGAACGTCCACCGGTTCTTCGCCATGTCTACAGTTCGTAACGTTCAAATCTGCGCCGCACACCGCGCACAGACCACGGCACTCCTCGGCGTGAACCGGCTTGATCGGGATGTTGAGAACTATCGCATCCCGCAGCATCGGCTCCAGATCGACAGTCTGGTCCTTTACCTCGTAACCGTCCTTCTCCTCCGCAAGCGTGGGCTCGAAGTAGAACATCTCGTTCAACTCCAAACCGAAGTTCTCGCCGTACTCGATGAGGCACCTCGAGCAGCTGAGCTGAAAACGCCCCCACGCCTCACCCGTGACGCCGACCCCATTCTCCCGGCTGGTCAGGGTCAGGCCAACGTGAACCGGGTCGCTTTCATCGACCCTTCCCAGACCGCTGTTCAGGCCCTGGATGGATCCCTCCGCCGACAAAATCCGAGAGGTTCCCGGCTTGCCGACCAGATCTGAGACGTCGATGTACAACCAGTGCATGGGAGTGGCCGCCTTTGAGAGCGTTCTTCATGATAACAAACGCCGGAAAAAGCTCTCCGACGAAGCTGAAGTGCTACGCCCTGCTGCTCCTTACATCCACCCCGGGGTTCGAGTTTCTGATGCCCGGGTTGGTGTTCCTGATGCCCGGGTTGGTGGTTCGTACGCCGGGATTCGTGTTGCGAACGCCTGGGTCTGTGTTCCTCACCGAGAGCCGGGGGTTGGTGGGATCCCTGAGCATGAGCCTCGGGTTGGTCGGGTCCTTGAGCTCGCCGGGTTGGTCGAGGGGCACTTGCTGGCCCGCAACATCCAGACGTCCCCGCAGCGAATCCCGGCCTCTGTTGACCGCGCTCATGGTCTTCTGCAGAACCACCTCGAAGCCGGCCAGCTTGCTGTCGACGTAGTCCTCGGCCTCGGCCCTGATCTTACCGGCCCGCCTGCGGGCCTCGTCGACTATCCGCTCCGCCTCCTTGTTGGCGGCAATGACTATGTCTGTCCGGGAAAGCAGCTTGTCCCGCTCGGCATACACCTGCTGTCTCAGCTGGTCTATCTCGTTTTGTGCACCGCTCATCAGGCCGTCGCGGTTCTGCACCATGTACCGCGCTTGTTTGAGCTCCTCGGGAGCATTCCTGCGAATGTTTTCGAGCTTGCCAAGCAGGCTCTTCTTGTTGATCATCGCCGACGCGGACAGGGGTACGGGCTTAGCCTCGAGGACCTCCTGCATTACGGACTCGATCTCTTCAAGTAATCCCACGGGGTACAGCCTAGTCCACCCCGAGTGCAGCCGCACGTTTTGCCCTAGCGGGCAGAGATTTGGCAAGATTACGGGATGGTTGTCGGGCCCTGAAAGCTGGAACAAAAAAGGGTAGTGTAAACGCCGATTCACGCTGGTTCAGGGACTGGTTCAAGGGGAGGAATAAAAGAATGATTGGACAGATCCTCACGTTAATCGTCATCGGTGCAGTCTGCGGCGCTCTGGCTCGTCTGCTTCTTCCCGGACGTCAGGGAATCGGGTGGGGAATGACGATCCTCATCGGGATAATCGGCGCCGTAATCGGCAACTACATCGGAGAGGCCATCTCTCCCGATGGAACGATGCACTGGATCCTTGCCGTGATCGTTTCGATAGGCCTGCTGTTCGCGTACGTATCATTTGTCGGCCGGAGAGGCCGGGTCTGACAGCTCCTGCTTGGGTCAAGCCCCCGAATTTGGGGGCTTGATCATTTTTGGAACCGTTTCGAGAGGGCCTCGTTGACGCCGGCGGGGACCAGGTTGCTGACGTCACCGCCCAGACCGGCCACCTCCTTCACGCCGCTCGATGAGACGAAGCTCCATCTGGGGTCGGTCGTGATGAACATCGTGTCGACCTCTCTGAACAGCCCGGCGTTCATCTGCGCCATCTGAAGCTCCCGCTCTACATCGGAGAGCGCTCTCAGCCCCTTTACGATCACGCCGGCCTCACGGCGCCGGGCAAGATCGACGAGCAGGCCCTGGTAGGACTCGACCTCGACGTTTCGGAGGTGACCCAGAGCCCCCTTGAGCAGCTCGACCCTCTCGGCGGCCGTGAAAAGCGGAGTTTTGGCCGGGTTCTCGGCGACGCAGACCACCACCCGCTCGAAATGCCGGCTGGCTCGTTCGATCACATCCAGATGTCCGTTGGTGGGTGGGTCGAATGAGCCCGGGCAGATGGCGACCGCCAACATCAACCTCCTTGTTCGATGGTCAGGTAGATCAGCGTCGAGTCACCGTACCGGCGCTCCTGGTGCAAACGGTAACCCGGCGGGAGCTCGATTGCAGGAAGGCGCGAGGAGACCTCAACTACCACGCGGGCGTCCACCCGAAGCCGGCCGCTCTCGAGAAGGTTGGTGAGCAGACTGGCGGGAATGCCCAGAGTGTAGGGAGGATCCATCAGGACCAGGTCGAACTGTCCCCCCCGTTTACTTGCAACAAACCTCTCAGCGGTCTGGTCGAGCACCTCGGCCCTGTCCAAAAAGCCGGTAGCCACGAGGTTCGCCCGGATCGTGGCGACGGCGGCGCGGTCGCTGTCGACGAAGGTTGCATGGCCCGCGCCCCTGGAGAGCGCCTCGATCCCCAAAGCCCCGGACCCAGCGAAGAGATCCAGGACCCGGCCGTCCCGCACCGAGGGGCCCAGCGTCGAGAACATGGCCTCCTTCAGCCGGTCGCTGGTAGGGCGGACGGAGCTGGAACGGTCGAGCCTGAGCGGCCTGCCCTTGGCGGTGCCTGCGATGACCCTCATATGTGCGCCGTCTGGGAAATATCCTGGCATTCGAACGCCCAGCCATCCCCGATTGCGGCGTTGCTCGTCGGGTACATACGGCAAGCGGTATGCCCCCTCCTCGAGGCGAAGCCCCATTGCACCCGGGGCGTCTGAACGCTCTCGGTGCTCGGGCTATTTCCCAGAAGGCGCACTAAGACCGGAGCAGCCAGTCCAGCCGGTCGGCGAACCTTCCCTCCATCTCGAGCCTGATCTGGGGGTGGCGGTTGAGGTCCGGGTCCTCCTCGATCAGGGCGAACGCCTCCTCCCTCGCTCCCTTCAGGATGTGGATGTCCTTGAGCAGGTCGGTCAGCCGCAGGTCGGAGAAGCCCGACTGGCGCTCGCCGAGGATCGTCCCGGTTCCTCTCAGCTCCAGATCCTTGTTGGCCAGCACGAACCCATCATTCGTGGAGGCCACCGCGTTGAGGCGCTCCTCGGCAACCGAGGCCGGCATGTCCTCGTCCTCCAGGGTGCTGGTGAGCAGAAGGCAGGTCGAGGGGTGCTCCCCCCTCCCGATGCGCCCTCTGAGCTGGTGAAGCTGGGAT
>JBBDRH010000336.1:0-4401 GCA_040905645.1 Actinomycetota bacterium | reverse complement strand
GAGCGAGGGGCTCACCGTGGCGCGCCTGAGAGAACATCTCCGTCAGGAGGAGATGCTCAAGAAGGTACAGGCGGACGTGGGCAAGGACTCCGAAGCGACCTCCGCCGAGGTGCAGGAGTTCTACGAGCTGAACAAGTCCCAGTACGACGAACAGGTCAACATCTCCCACGTCCTGATCTGCGGCGACTTCAACGAAGCCGAGCGCAGGTGCAACCCCACTCCCGATGACGGGGCTCGGGCGGCCCAGGCCCTTACCCGTGCGAGAGCGGGAGAAGACATCGGTGCACTGGCACGGGAATACTCGGTGGACGACGCCAGCAAGGCAAATAATGGCGAAGTCGGCTTCGTCTCCCGGGGTGACCTGGTGCCCGAGCTGGAGGAGGCGGCCTTCACCCTGCTCAACGTCGGGGACATCTCGGAGCCGATCAAGACCCAGTTCGGACTGCACATCGTGAAGCTCAACGCGATAGGAAAGCCTCTCGATGCAGCGAGGGCCGACATCGAGGAGGGGCTGACCCAGCGCAAGCTCACGAAGGCTTTCGACGAGTGGCTCATCGCTGCGATCAAGGCATCGACCATCAAGGTCAACTCCAAGATCGGCAAATACGACCCGATCGCCCAGGTGGTCGTTCCCCTGAGTGCGCCGCAGGAGGAAGCTCCGCCGCCCGCTCCTTCACCTCAACCCACGGCCTCGCCCGCCGAGGTGCCCGACCCGCCGCCGGCTCCGGAGGAGGCGGTGGCGACGGACGGGCCGCCGGCACCGGACGCCCCCGCTCCCTAGTGGCTGAGGGGGCATTAACCCCGGTAGGTTCGAAGTCCGAGGTGTCCGAAGAAGCCGGCGCTGCCGCGGCCGAACGCGCCGGCTCGGCATTTGCAGATCTGGTAACCACCCTGGCCCGGCTGCGGGCTCCCGGAGGGTGCCCCTGGGATGCCGAGCAAACTCATCGGTCACTGGCGGTCCATCTCGTGGAGGAGGCTTACGAGACGCTGGATGCCATCGACTCGGGCAGTATGGAAGACCTCAAGGAAGAGCTGGGCGACCTGCTGCTGCAAATAGTCTTTCACTCCGAGATTGCGGCTGAGGGAAACCACTTCGAGGTGGCCGGCGTGATCGACGATTTGGTCGCCAAGCTGGTGCACCGGCATCCCCATGTGTTCGGCGACGTTCAGGTATCCGGCTCGGCGGAGGTGGTTGCCAACTGGGAGGCGCTGAAGAAGGAGCAAAAAGGCCGCACGACGCTGACCGACGGTCTTCCCAAGGGCCTGCCCGCGTTGATCTACGCTCACAAGGTGATTCGGCGGGCCTCGGGGGTGGGCCACGAGCTATCACCGTCGGCCGAGCGCCTCCTGAAGCTCGCAGCGGCCGCCGGGGAGGAAACGTCCGACGAGTCCATTGGCGAGCTTCTGCTCGAAGCGGTCGCCCTTGCGGGTAGTGCAGGGATCGATCCGGAGGGAGCGCTGCGCCGCCGGGCAAACGAGCTTTTGGGGGAAGCCGGCAAGCTGTAAAGTGCACCGCCCTAGTTCCGCTGCACCGCCTGTTGAAGGAGATATGTTGTGAGCATGATTGATGCTGTTGTAGCGCGCGAGATCATCGATAGCAGAGGCAACCCAACGGTCGAGGTGGAGGTGATCACCTCCGCCGGCGGCTGGGGCCGTGCGGCAGCGCCCTCGGGCGCGTCCACCGGTAAGTTCGAGGCAGTCGAGCTCCGCGACGGGGGTGACAGGTTCGGCGGAAAGGGCGTCTCCAAGGCCGTCGAGGCGGTCAACACGCTTATCGGCCCCGCCCTGGTGGGCTTGGAGGTCACCTCACAGAGGGAGATCGACCGCCTGATGGCTGAGATCGATGGCACCGACAACAAGTCCAACGTGGGAGCCAACGCGACCACGGCGGTCTCGATGGCGGTCGCTCACGCCGCGGCCGACGAGCTGGGGCTCCCGCTGTTCAAGTACCTGGGCGGCACCGATGCGCACCTGCTGCCGGTCCCGCTGATGAACGTCCTCAACGGGGGGGCTCACGCCGACAACGACCTCGACGTCCAGGAGTTCATGCTCGTTCCCCACGGAGCTGCCTCGTTCTCGGAGGCCCTCAGGATGGGGGCCGAGGTCTATCACGCCCTCAAGGAGGTGTTGCTTTCCAAGGGCCTTTCGACCGGCATAGGCGACGAGGGCGGTTTTGCCCCCAACCTCGCAAGCAACGACGCTGCCTTCGACCTGCTGATGGAGGCAATCCAGCGCGCGGGCTACGAGCCCGGCGACGAGATCGCCCTCGGGGTCGACGTGGCCGCCTCCGGGATGCGCGAGGACGGCCTGTACCGGCTCAAAGGCGAGGGCCTCGAGCTGAGCTCGGATAGAATGACCGACCTGTTCGCCGGCTGGGTGGAGCGTTTTCCGATTGTCAGCATCGAAGATCCTCTGGACGAGGAGGATTGGGAAGGCTGGCAGCAGATTACGGCCCGGCTGGGAGAGAAGGTTCAGATCGTGGGCGACGACCTGTTCGTCACGAACTTCGAGAAGCTCACCCACGGGATCGAGCGCAGTGCCGCCAACGCGATCCTTATCAAGGTCAACCAGATCGGAACATTGACCGAGGCCGCCCGTACCGTGAAGGTCGCCGCTCGGGCCGGCTATTCGTCGATGATCAGCCACCGGTCCGGCGAGACCGAGGACGCCACCATTGCCGATCTGGCGGTGGCATGGGAGGCCGGGCAGATCAAGACGGGAGCTCCGGCGCGCTCCGACCGGGTGGCGAAGTACAACCAGCTCCTGCGAATCGAGGAGATGTTGGGCGAGCAAGCCCGCTACGCAGGGCCCGAGGCCTTTCCCCGTTGGCGATCAGCACGCGCCGGCTGAGGGTTCGCCGGCTCCGCCTAGGGTTGCTTGCCCTGGTCGTCGGAGCGCTGGCGGTCACCGGCATCGCTCCGGCCCAGCAGATGTACGACCAGCGCAAGCTTATCGAGCAGGAGGAGGCGAAGCTGACCGCCCTGACCGAGAAGAATGCCGCGCTGGAAAACCGGCTGTCCCGCTCGCAGGACCCCGCCTACATGGAGAAGCTGGCCCGGGAGCAGCTGGGCCTGGTGAGACCGGGCGAAACCTCCTACGTCGTGATCCCGGGTCCGGCCCTCCCCGCCCCTCCGGCCCCGCCCGCCCAGCCGAGCGGCTGGTGGGATCGCGTGTCGAGCTGGTTTCGTGAGGTGCTGAAGGGCTGATCTCCGGGTTACCGAGGCGGTCCGGTGGGGCCGTTGGTCAGGGCTTTTGCGGGAAGGGGAAAAGAAGCGAAGGATCGACACTCGGGGTCGAGCCAGCAACGGGCGAAGGGCTGTTGGCGTCGGCAGCGGGCGAGGCGGTCTGTGGTGAAGGGCTGGCCTCTCCGCCTGGACTCGGGGTAGGCCCGGGCACCACCTTGAAGGTGGACAGCAGCCGCTCGAAACTTTCGGAGTCTTCCTCGGGTTGGGTCTGTACAACCTGTAGGAGGTACATCCGATTTCCCACCAGGAACACGCTTGCGGTGGCCTTTCCGTCATCCGAGTCGATGACGAAATCAAGTGCGTCGTAACCAAGAAACGAGGTCGGCCGGCTGGATTGAAGAGTGCCCCTGAGCGTCGAAGCCGCTCCGGTGGCCGCCCCATTGATCACAGCCTGCCGATTTGAATCGTCGATCTGCTGTGGATAGTCGACAAACGAGACCGATACCGCCTCGATCGGTGTCTCCGAGGTGAAGGCGATCAGGTTGAGGGTGGTGCCCTGTCCCGTCACGCTGACCGCTTCCCTCTTGGGCTCGCTAGGAAACTCTGCTTGGAACCCTCCTTCTTCGGAAGTGAACAGCCGGTAGGTCGTGGAGGGTCGTCCGCAGGCAGCCCCAAGAAGGATCATGCCGATCAAAATTGAGCCAAATGAGCGGAAGGCCAGCTTCATTCGCGCAGTATATATGGCGCCCCTGAGCGGCCCGGCCGCCAATTCCACGCCTTTGATTACGCCCGCCTTTCTCACCTTTCATGCACCCTGGGAGGGGGCCAAAAATCAGCGGAAATTCAGTGCGAGGCCCCATCATCGGTAGGAGATGATGCCGGCCACCTCGAAGTGCGTGCGGGGGTCCTCAACTGCAGCGGCCCCAACGTACCCGGGCAGCAGCTTGAGGTCGGTGAGTGACCAGTCCCCCGCCGACCCCTCGCCGCTGCGAATATCGAGAATCGCCGCCGGCTCCCCCGCGACGAATGCGACATCGAATTCGTCGAGAGGGTGGGAAAGGCCCTCGCCGCAGGCCTTGATAAAAGCCTCCTTGCGAGTCCAGCAGTTGAAGATCGCTTCGGTCCGTTCCGGTTCAGGCACCTCGGCCAGCTCGGCGAGCTCGCGGCGAGAAAAGCCGGTGCGGGCCAGCCCCTCCAGGTCGTCCAGGACTCTCAG
>JBBDRH010000335.1:0-4445 GCA_040905645.1 Actinomycetota bacterium | reverse complement strand
AGGCCCGCGTGATCTTCTTGGACACCGAGCGCTCCAACTGGACCTGGGATCCCCAGCGAGAGCAGTTCTACTGGCATCGCTTCTTCAGCCACCAGCCCGACCTCAACTACCGCAATCCCGCAGTGCAGGAGGCGATGCTCGCGGTGGTCAGGTTCTGGCTGGACCTCGGCCTGGACGGTTTCCGGCTGGATGCGGTGCCGTATCTTTTCGAGGCCGACGGCACCAACGGCGAGAACCTCCCCGAAACCCACGACTACCTCAAGATGTTACGCAAGACCATCGACGCCAACTACCCGGACACCGTGCTGCTGGCCGAGGCAAACCAGTGGCCGTCGGAGGTCGTCGATTACTTCGGGGACGGCGACGAATGCCACATGTGCTTCAACTTCCCCCTTATGCCCCGGATGTTCATGGCGCTCAGGCGTGAGCAGAGATACCCGATCACGGAAATCCTCAACGAGACCCCCGAGATTCCCGATGGCGCTCAATGGGCATTATTCCTACGTAACCACGATGAATTGACGCTTGAAATGGTCACAGGCGCAGAGCGGGACTATATGTACTCCGAGTACGCCAAGGACCCCTTGATGAAGCTCAACCTCGGGATCCGCCGGCGTCTGGCGCCGCTTCTGGACAACGACATGTCCTCCGTGGCCCTGTTTCACGCTCTCCTGTTCAGCCTGCCCGGCAGCCCGATCCTTTATTACGGCGACGAGATAGCAATGGGCGACAACGTGTTCCTAGGCGACCGCGATGGTTGCCGTACCCCCATGCAGTGGACCCCCGACCGCAACGGCGGATTCAGCTCGTCCGACTTCGCCAGGCTCTACCTACCGCCGTTGATGGACCCGGTGTACGGCTATCAGGCGGTGAACGTCGAGTCGCAGATGCGCAACCCCAGCTCCTTTCTCCATTGGGTAAAGAGAATGTTGGAGGTCCGCAAACAAAACCCGGTCTTCGGCACCGGCAAGTTGGAAATCCTGACGGCGGAGAACCCGTCGGTCCTTGCGTTCATGAGGGATGGCGAGAATGACATCGTGCTCTGTGTCAACAACTTGAGCCGTTTTGCACAGCCGGTGCAGCTCTCCCTCGCCCGTTTTCAAGGCAAGACGCCCATCGAGCTGATCGGACGGGTTCCCTTCCCCAAGATCGGCGAGCTGCCCTACCTGCTCACTCTCGGGGGGCACGGCTTCTACTGGTTCAAGCTGGTGGATGCGTGATGGAGGAATTCATCGATTACGACGCCCTTTCCGCTTCGTTGAAAGAGTTCCTGCCGCGTCAGCGCTGGTTCGGAGGCAAGGGCGAGGTCATCGAGCATGTGGCGCTCGAACATATCGAGGTGATGCGGGATGAGTGGCCCTGCCTGATCCGGCTGGAAGCGGATGTGAGGACCGAGAGCGGCGGGGGCGACCTGTACCACGTCCTGGTCGGAGTCCGCCCGTCGGGCCAGCCGCCCACTTTCCTGGAGGAGAATTCGGACGCGGCGATGGGCGAGCTTGAAACCAGGCTCGGATCGGGGTGGGCCTACGATGCGTTGAGGGACGGCGAGCTGACTCTGATGCTCTACCGGCAGGTGTTCCCCGACCTCGCCCCGCCGGAACGTGTGCGCCCCATGAACGCGGAGGCCTCGAACAGTCTTCTGATCTTCGACGACTCCGTGGTCTTCAAGATCTTCAGGAGCCTGTCGGACAAGGTGAATCTGGACCTGGAGGTGACCGAAGCGCTGGGGCGGGTGGGGTTCCCGCAGGTCGCAGCACCGCTGGGAGTGTGGCGAGAACACGGAGTGGACCTCGGCATGGCGCAGACGTTCCTCGCCGGAGGAACCGATGGCTGGGCGATGGCGCTCACCTCGCTGCGCGACATGTTCGGAGGCGGCGGAGACCCTGCGCTTTCGGGAGGGGACTTCGCGGCCGAAGCGCGCAGGCTGGGCAACACCACGGCCGAGCTGCATGGAGCGCTCGCCGAGGCGTTCGGCGTATTACCCAGCGACCCAAAACGGTGGGCGGAGGCGATGGAGACCCAGCTCGCCCGCACCCACCACCCCGGACTGGATGCCGAAGCAGCTACGCGGACCTTCCGCCGTCTGGCCGAGATCGAGGACCCGGGCCCGTCGATCCGGGTGCACGGAGATCTTCACCTGGGCCAGGCGATACGCACCGATTCCGGCTGGTTCGTGCTCGACTTCGGGGGCGAGCCCTCACGCCCGGTGGAGGAACGGCGCGAATTTTCTTCGCCCCTGAAAGACGTCGCCGGGATCCTGAGATCGCTGCACTACGCCACCTGGACCGCCCTCGCCGAGCAGGAGGAGGTGAAGCTGCAGTCTTTGGCACGTAGCTGGGAGGAACGAAACCGCGGCGCTTTTGTGGACGGCTACGTGGAGGCTGCCCAGCGGATCGGCGGGTTGCTTCCAGAGGACGACTCCTCGTTCGGGCTAATCTTGAAGGCGTTCGAGCTGGACAGGGGCGTCTACGAGGTCGGCTACGAGATGGATCATCGACCCGAGTGGATAAAGGTTCCCCTGGCGGCAATCTCCCGCCTTTACTGACCGCCGTCCCCAGTGCCGGCTAGGCCCGACATCCTCGAGCTGGACGGGCACGAGGTCAAGGTCACCAATCCGGAGAAGGTCTTCTTCCCGAAGCTGGGGATCACCAAGCTTGAGCTGGTCCGGTACTACCTCTCGGTGGCTCCCGGCGCTCTGAAGGGCTGCTACGACCGGCCCACCTCTCTCAAGCGCTTCCCCAACGGCGCCGAGGGCGATTTCTTCTTCCAGAAGCGGGTCCCGGAGCCCCGACCGGAGTGGATCCAGACCGCGGTGGTGCACTTTCCGAGCGGGAGATCGGCGGAGTTCCTGACGATAGTGGACTCCGCGCACCTGGCCTGGGCGATCAATCTCGGCTGTATCGACTTGAACCCGTGGCCCATCCGGCGCTCGGACCTGGATCGCCCCGACGAGCTGCGCGTCGACATCGACCCCACCCCCGGCATCCCTTTCTCGCACGTCCGGGAGGTGTCGATGGTGGTGAAGGACGTCCTGGAGGAGCACGGCCTCGCCGGATTCCCTAAAACCTCCGGCTCCCGTGGCGTGCACATCAATGTCCGGATCGAGCCCCTGTGGGGATTCACCGAGGTCCGTCGGGCGGCACTTGCCCTGGCGCGAGAGGTGGAGAGGCGGGTGCCGGAGATGGCGACGACCGCCTGGTGGAAGGAGAACCGCCACGGAGTCTTCCTGGACTACAACCAGAACGCCCGGGACCGTACGGTGGCCTCGGCCTACTCCCCGCGTCCGGTGCCGGACGCCCGGGTCTCCACCCCTTTGTTTTGGGACGAAGTCCCCGATGTTGACCCTGCCACGTTCACCATCCAGACGGTGCCGGGAAGGTTCGCCGAGATCGGGGACCCGGGAGCTGCGATCGACGACGAGGCAGGCAGCCTGGACTCGCTGCTGGAGCTGTCCCTGATCGACGAGAGAAAGGGCCTGGGGGATGCCCCCTGGCCGCCGAACTTCCCCAAGATGCCGGGAGAACCGAAGCGGGTGCAGCCGAGCAAGGCAAAAAAGGAAACCTAAAAACAGCGCCCGTTTTTGTAAGGATCACCCTCTCCGGCCCTCCTACCTGCAGCTGGAGGGAATCGCCCTCCAAGACAGGAGGGAGAAAACGATGAAGACCCGCATTTCCAAGGCAATCGTCCGCTTGACCGTCGCCAGCATCCTCGCCGGTTCCATGATCGGAATCGCAGGCCCGGCTCAGGCCTACATCAGCGAGCACGTTCTGCTGGCTCCGCAGACGGGGGTTCCCGCCGGCGAGCTCGGCTTTTCCAGCCCAGGCGATCCGAGTGTGGTGGTAAGCAGAGGGTGGGTGTACGGCGGCGTAAACACACCGGCGGCCAAGGATTGTTACTGGTTCAAGGGCAGGCTCTACTGCATCACCTATGGGTAAGGATTCTTGCGCGGTGACCCGGAGCGTCTGTCGGCGGCGTCGGGCGAAGATGCTCCCGGTACATATCAGTCTGAGCGCCTATGTCGAGGAGCGCCTATTTTGAGCTCGGACCACCTCGGTAGGCGATGACGTGAACCCGCTCAACGGTGAGCATTCCCTCACTGACCATCGAATCCAGCATCGGTAACACCCGCTCTATGTTTTCCTCGGTATCAACGATCTCGATCACCACCGGAAGGTCTTCACTCAGCCGTAAGATCCGCGACGTGTGCAAATGTGAATCGGCTCCGAATCCCTCGATCCCCCGCATGACCGTCGCTCCCGCGAGCCCTTCCTTGCGTACGAGTTGGACGATCGCTTCGTATAAGGGTTTGGAGTGCCATCGGTCCGACTCGCCAATGAAAATTCGCAGGAGCTTGCCCTCGCCCTCCATCCTCATCTCAGACAACCCGACCCAGCACAACGCCAGCGTAGATGGCGACGAGCCCAGCCGCCAATGATCCCAGGGCA
>JBBDRH010000334.1:0-4451 GCA_040905645.1 Actinomycetota bacterium | reverse complement strand
CTCACCGAGCTCCAGATCAACCAGAGCTACGCCACCGGCGGTGGCAAACTCCAGCGACCGGTCGCCGATGATGCGGGCCTGTTGGTACGCCTCCTCGCCGCGGGAAAGGGCGAGATCGGGTACGACCTTGTCACGAGCGAAGACGTGCGCGCCGTAAAGCATCTGGGCCTCGGCCATTCCCATCTCGCTCTGCCGGGTCAGCGACTTCATCCTGCTGGCCAGCCTTCGGATCTCCTCAATCCGCTTGGCAGAACCGAGAAAATGGATATCGATGCCGAAGTTCACGTAGGCCAGTGCGATGATCGAGGACATGACCCCACGACGGTCCCCGATCTTATCGAACAGCTCGATGGCACGCTCGTAATAAGCCTCGGCTTTGGCGCGCACGGGAGCAATCGCGAGGCTGGCCAAAATGGGGTCCATGGGCTCTCCCTGGGCGATTCTGTGCATGATGGGCATGTGTTCTTTCAGCCTCACCGTTTCGACGAACGATTCACGCAAGCGGCCAACCTCAACCACGCCGAGCTCCCTGGTGGCCGCGGCCAGCGCCGGAAGGTCCCCCAGCTCCTCCGCCAGCTCCCTGGCGCGCTCGTACGCCTCCCCGGCACCTTCCAGATCCACCTCGCTGGCCGTAGGAGAGAATGACTCACCAAGAGGAGCTCGCAAAAGCGCCTGACCAAGCTCCAGGCAGGCGGCGAGCTCGGCCCGCCCGTCCCCGCGCTCTTTCGCAAGTCTTCTGACCTCGCGTGAAACCTGGACCGCCCGGTCGGGGTCGTCGGACATCCGGAATGCCGCGGCCCGCCTCAGCATGATCTCGAGCTCGAGGTGGGGATCACGAAGAGCCAGGGCGAGGGCGGCCAGCTCGGCGAGGCCTTCCAGACGCTCCGTCGAGCGCCGGAGCATCTCCAGAGCCTCATCCTGGGCGGAAAGAAGAGCGACTCGATCGAGGGGTGTCGAGGCGGCAGCCAGTGCCTGGACAACAATCCGGAGAACCTCCTCCGGTGCATGGGCCGAAAGCGCTGCCTTTGCCGCGTCTACCGAAAAGCTGGCCGCCTTCTCCGTCTCTCCCGCCGCCAAAGCATGAGCGGCCAACAGCGACAGACTTGCCGGATCCGGCTCTCCGCCGGCAGTCAGCATGTCGACGATCGCACTGTGTATGGCGCGCCTGCGAGGAGCAGTAAGGGTGTCGGAGGCGAAGTCCTTTACCTGATCGTGGCCGAATCGGTAGTCACCCGGTGAAGCCTCGGGGAGCTCGATCAGAAGCCCGGCTTTGACGGCCGGGGCCAGCTCCTCGGCCAGCTGTGTCGGACTGCAGCATTCTTCGTCGTCGCCGAGGCGTTCCTTCAATGCACCGAGGTCCTTCAGGCTAAAGGTCCGTCCGAGGATGGCGGCCTCGGCCAGAGCGCTCTTGGTTGCGTCCGGGAGCCGAGCCGCCCGGCGTTCGATGAGCGTACGCACGGCAGAGGGCACCAGCCGTTCGGCGTTTTTTGCAAGGGTCCAGACGCCGTCTATCTCCTGGACCATCCCGGCGCCCCTGTATGTGCGGGCCAGCTCCTCGATGATGAAGGGCACGCCCTCGGCCTGGACATGCATTGCGGCGGCGCTCGACTTGTTTACTGCTCCTCCCAGAGCCTGGCTGAGAAGCTCTGCAGTCTCCATCTGTGAGAACCGTTGAAGCTTCAGGCGCCGAACCATCCCCATCCGCCCCATGTCGGCCAGCAGCGTCTCCGCCTCGGTGACGAGGGCCATCTCCTCCGGCCGGACCGCGAGCGCCAGGAAGATGGGAAGGTCGGAAGCAGAACGAATCATGTAACGCAGCAGCCGAAGGCTGTCGATGTCGGCCCACTGCAGATCGTCGATCAAAAGAGCCAGCGGTTGACGGGCGGCAAGGTTTCGAATGGCCATCGCCGCCATATCCAGAACCCTGAGTAGCTTTTGATCCAAAGCCAGGCGCTCGAGCCCCGGCTCCTGCCTTCCCGCGAGTGCCTCCGCTACCTCATTTATCTCTTCCTGGACCGTGACGTCATCGATTGGAAGACCGTTTATGCAGCTAAAGATGGCCCGAGCGAGGAGAAAAGGGCCTCTGATCTCCTCATCGGCAGTAACCGCGACCTGCAGGAAGCCTTCGGCGGCAGCAAGCTCGGATATTGCCACCAGAAGACGGGTCTTGCCGATGCCCGGCTCTCCCTCAAAGGTGAGGGCGGCCAGCTGTCCCGTTCTTGCGACTGCCAGCTCCTGCTCAGCCGCGGCGAGCTCGGCCGGCCGCCCGACGACCGACCCGGTGACCCTTCGCATCTGGAGGGCCAACGGGGAAAGCGGAGGCATCGTGAATGAATCGGTGGAAACACCGGGAGAGTCGTACATGAGCCGTGTCTCCGGAAGCTGCGCGGATGGACGATCCATCAACATTATTCAGGGTAGTCCAATCCTCCTGCTAGGAGCCTCAACTTTCCGCTGCGTGGGGCGCTGAGTCCCGCTTCATCAAGAGTCCTCTACTTGTCGATGGGCTTGACGACTCCAAGAACGACTTGAGCTCGGTCAGTCGCTCCTTCCACATGGTTTTCATCGTTTCGGCATCGCCGGCATCGGCAAGCCCTTCGTGCGCGACCGCGACCGTCGATTTTGACGGCCCTTTGTCGATGAAACTGACGTTGACCCGTGTCGAGCCGTCCTCCCAATCGAAGCGCGCCGATCGGCCGGGCTGAGAGGTCCGCAGGGACAACTCCCCGTTCACAAGCCACTTGTTTCGCTGACGTGTGTCGACGAAGGCGTCGAAGACGCTCTCGATGGGCACCGCCATCGTCTTGGTTGCGCTCACCTCGAAGGTTCCGTCCGGGCGGATGCCTGGAGGGCGCAGCCCGCGGGCCTGCTCATACTCCACAATTAGCTTCTGGGCCCACCATTTGCTGATGTCGTGTTTACCAGTGAGCCAGTCCGCGATCTCTCGGTAACTACGACCGGCGGCATCCCACTCGTCGAGCAAAGCGAACCACTCAGCGCGCTCGCGCCCCGTAGCACGCCGTACGCCTGTGACCTTCGCCATCCGGCTTCCTCCGCAAGCGCGGTGTTTGTCTATTTATAGACGAGTACCGAGCGCAAAACTCATCGAGCCGGCCCGGCATGATCGAAGCATCGAGCAAGATCGCATGGCCCGGGCTTCGGGACTCGGGCCTACCGCGCGACTGCTAGTCGGTGAGGACAGCCGCTGCTCTCAGCGCCGGAAGAGATTGCATTTGACGATGCCCGCCTTGTGCAGGCGCCAGCGCAGCATTGTGAACAAAGTGGCGCATCCGTACCCCAGGTTTGCCTTCCAAGAAGTCGAGGAGGCCTGCGGGTGGTACCGGGTGCTGATCGGGACCTCGACCAATCTCTGCGAGAAGGCGATGGCCTGAGCGATCAGCTGGGTATCGAAGACGAAGTTGTTTGAGTTCCGGAGGAAGGGCACAATTTTGAGAAATTCTTGCGAATACGCGCGATAGCCTGTGTGAAGCTCGCTGGCCGACGTCCCCAGAGCCGCATTTTCTACCGCGGTGAGCAGCTTGTTCGCCACGAATCGGTAGAGGGGCATTCCGCCGCTTCTTGCCTGGCCCGGTACCAGCATCCGGCTCCCGAGCACCAGATCCGCGGTTCCATCGAGTATCGGAGCGACGAGGTCGGGTATGACGGCAGGATCGTACTGTCCGTCGGGGTGAAGCATCACAACGACGTCTGCTTCCCGCTGGAGGGCTTCCAGGCAACAGACCTTCTGGTTGCCCCCGTACCCAACGTTGTGGGGAAGGGAGATGATTGTGATCGGCAGCGTACGGGCGATGTTTATGGTTTCGTCGGTGCTGCCGTCGTCAACCAACAGAACCTCGCCCACGGCACCAGGAGGTATGGCTCCATGGATAGACTCAAGGGTTCGGGCCGCGTTATAAGCCGGCATGACTGCCATGACCAGGGGTGGATCGTGCAGGAAGCTCAAGCTGCGGCCGGGGCCGTTTCCGGCGCATTTTCACGTAGGTGAGGGTCACCGGAGAGCGGATTGTCACGCCTGCCGGCGGGTTTAACGCCAGCTGGCAGCGGCATTCGGCCTGCTATGCGTGTTCTAAACGTTTCCTGGAGGCTGGCACCGTGCTCGATATCGGCTGTGGCACGGGGCACGCTCATGATCTGCTGTCGCCCCGCCGGGTTGTCGGATTGGACCGTGATCCCGCGTCCTTCGAAGGCCGTGACGGGTTATGCGTCGCGGGGGACATGAGAGCTCTGCCATTCGCCGCCGGAAGCTTCCCGTCCGTGCTGTGCATCCACGCCATCGAGCATGTTCCGGACCCTGAGCGGCTGCTTGCCCAGTCGGTTCGAGTTCTCGCGCCCGGGGGCTCTGCCATATTCGTCACCCCACATCGCCTAACGTTTGCGCTGCCCGACGAGATCATCGATCCATACCACTACCGGGAGTACGACCCCGAGGA
>JBBDRH010000333.1:0-4469 GCA_040905645.1 Actinomycetota bacterium | reverse complement strand
GGAAGCTCCCGGTCGAATCGATTGCCAAGAAGCCCTTAGACTCTACTGGGTGCCCCAGCTGGCCCGTCGAATTTCGCAGGGAGAGTAGAACCCGGTTGCAGTCGGGCGCTCAGTTAGCCAGTCCAGCCAGCTTGAGAAGCCGCAGGAAGCCCTGCCATATGGCCTCTAGGCGAGTCGGCGGATCCTCTGAGACCGTCGACCAAAAGTCTGGATCGGTGTTCACGGAAATAGTCGCCCTTCGAGAGCTTGGGGAGAGCGATGCTAGCACCCAGGACGCACGGAAAGGCGGTTTTCGCGGAGCTCGTTTTCGGGCGCCCCGGTCCTCAAGGAATGGCGGCCACCGCCGCTGGATGCCGCGAAGGCCGAAATTAAACCCGCTCAGGGCTTAAGAAAGATCGTTTTGGTGCCGATCTTGATACGGAGTCTGTCAACGAGAGGGAGGCACTTTATGGACATGGACTGGGGACTGGTTGCATGGTCGGCGCTGTTCGGCGGAGTTGCCGGCGGCGTTCTGGAAGTTGTACGACGGATTTGGGCGCGGAGGTCCGGCTCCAAGGTCGAGTAGCCGCCCTGAGAGTCCATCTCTCATAAACTGAAGAGACGATGATGGCGAGGTGGAGCCGCCTTGCGCAGGTGCTGGCTGCCCTGCTTGTCCTCGCTTTGGCGGGGTGCTCCGACGGTGGGCCGGCTGCGGATCCCGCCGTTCCGTCGCAGTCGGTCGCCGGCGCAGGATCCCCTGGAGATGCTTCCCCCGCCCCTGCTCAGCCGGCCGGGGACGACGGCTTCGGTAACGCTCGAAGAGAGATGGTCGAGCAGCACATCCAAAGGGCGGGGGTCATGGATGAGCGTGTCCTTCAGGCAATGCGCGAGGTCCCGCGCCACCGGTTCGTTCCCGAGGAGCAGGTGGGTAGGGCTTACGACAACCGGCCTCTGCCGATCGGCTTTGGTCAGACCATCAGCCAGCCCTACGTCGTGGGCCTGATGTCGGAGCTTCTGGACGTGCAAGACGGCGACAAGGTCCTCGAGATAGGAACCGGCTCCGGATACCAGGGCGCAGTCCTTGCGAAGCTCACCGACCGGGTTTGGTCGATAGAGATCATCCCCGAGCTGGCCCGGCGTGCTTCCTCGACCCTCGACGACCTCGGTTATCGGGTGGAGGTCAAGCAGGCCGACGGCTATTTCGGATGGCCGGACCAGGGCCCGTTTGATGGGATCATCGTCACTGCCGCCCCGGATCACATGCCGCAGCCGCTGATCCAGCAGCTGGCCGAGGGGGGAAAGCTCGTGGTTCCGGTCGGCCCTACCGGCACCTACCAGACCCTGTGGCGAGTGACCAAGCGGGACGGGAAGATTGTCTCAGAGAACATCACCGATGTGATTTTTGTTCCGCTCGTTCGCGACCGCGACTGATGCGCTTACCTGGGCCCCGGAGGAGCTCCAGACCGCGATGAAAGCGACGAGGTAAGCGAGGCCCCCGGCGGCGAGCACAATCGAGTACCCCCAGGACAAAGAGATCAGCGCCGCAAGGACCGCACCCATCACCGAGGTGAAGCCGTTGATGCCCCAGGCCATGGGCAGCCAGCTCGGCCTGGCAGCAGCCAGTGCGTTCAAGCCTTTGGGAAAGGCGACTCCCATGAGGATCCCCAGCGGGGCTAAAAGTAGGAGGCTTGCGCCGATGCGAAGGGGAAGGCCAAGCCCGAGCAGCGCTGCGAGAACGCCGGACAGCGATGCCGAATAAACCAGGATCAGCGCCACCAATACGCCCAGTGCCGGCCGCCAGGGGATGCGTGCCGACAGGGCGCTCCCCAACCCCGAAGAAACGAGAAGGCCAAAGAGCACCATCGTGAAAGCCAGGGCCGAGTGATCCAGGACGAGCAGGAAACGCCCCACCAGGGCGACCTCCACCATCAGGAAGCCCAGCCCGAGCATCGCAAAGTAGACGCCCGGCCGCAGCGACTCCCTTTTCCGGGCAGCGCCCCCACGTTCTCTGCGGCGGATCACCAGCGCGGGGAGGAGCAGCATTGCTACCGACAGGCTCGCGATCACAAGCAGCAGGCCCAGCACCAGCAGATATCCGCTCCCCCCAAAAGGCTGCCAGGTCTTACCGAGCAGGCTGAGCACGGTGGGGATCTGGCTCCACTTGAAGAAGTGAAAGAAAAAAGGCCGGTCGTCGGAGGGGGCTCGTACCTCGTACTCGTACTGCCGGTAAAAGGCCTCCCGGTCCGAAAGCATGCTCTGTAGGGAGTCGAAGTACCGGTCCTGTTTCAGGACGTTGTGCCGGTTCGTTTCGGAAGGTTGGATCCCCGGATAGTGGACGAGATCAAACTGGCTGCCGGCGGCAAAGGCCTTTACGCCGGCGATCTCGTCGGGGGTGAACGGCTCCTGCTTGCCGAGGATCAGCATCGTCGAAAAGGAACGGATCGCAATGAGGTTCCGGCGGGCCTGTTCCCCGCCTTCCTCGAGCGCCTCGATGACCAGCGCGGCGGTCCGGACCTCCTCGGTCGGCGGCAGTTGCAGCCAACGGTGAGCCACCAGCAGACCCCCCGGCCGAAGATGGTCCACGTAGCTCTCGAAGGCCGCCTCGGTCATGAGGTAGTTCTCCGAGAGCGAGAAGGCGCCGGCGGTGACCGACCTGCGGTTTTCCGACAGGGCTATCGTTATGACGTCGAAGCTGTCTTCACTGCCGGCCAGGTAGGCGCGGGGATTGGCGTCGATCAGCCTGACGCGGGAGTCGAGAAAGATGTTGCCGGAGCGGCCGGCGAGGTCGTTGCGCATGAGGTCGGCGACGAGGGAGTTGCCCTCAAGAGCCACCACCGAGGCCGCCTGCCCGTGAAGCGCAGTGCCGACCTCGAGCCCTCCGCCGGGTTGAAGGACAAGCGCGTCGGCACCCGGCCGGAGACGGTAGGCCAGGCTTGAAGGCAGAGCATCGAAGAAGCTCCTATCGACGTCATCGAACTGGGTGAGGGGGAGGACGATGTCACCGTCGATCACCGCCGCTGCCTGCCGCGGGAGAGTGCCCTGATAGTTGAGGCTCAACCCGGGAGCGGAGTGTACCGATGAGCTCTCCACCACGTCGAGCCGAGATTGGGCATTCGTGGCGCTGAGAACGACCTTCGCATCGGGATGCAGGACAAGCTGAGGCAGCGGCTTGTACTCGGACATCCGCACCTGGATCCAGGCAGGCTGGGCTGCTGCCACCCAGATGAGGCCGCCCGTCAGAGTCACGGCGGCGCCGACGATCGCCCTGGAGGCGGCTGCCTTGATGCGGGGGCTCGGCCCGGTGGGGGACAGGGGGCCCGCCCTCATCATCGCCAATGAAGCTAGCGCGGCGGCAACGGCCGCCGCCGCCAGAGCACTCGGCGGGCTAAGCCGCTCCAGGGCAATGAGGGCAAAGAGCGCCCCGAAACCGGAGCCCAGGAGCGCCGCGGCATAAAATCGGCCGGCCATCAGGGGCATGGAGGTGATGGGCAGGCCCTGAATCAGGCCGGTCAGCAGGAACGGCAGGGCGTACGCGGCGAGGTAAGCGGCCAGAAGGGGCAGCTGGCCCGGATCCCACCCCACCCGATAGGGGTCGAGGGGGATGTGGTTGGCCAGGAGATAGCCGCCGGCGAAGGACGCGGACGCGAAGAGAGCCAGCAAGGCCAACGTCACGCCGCTCACCCCCCGCCGCCACTTTGGAAACAGGGCGATCAAAGTGCCGCTCATCCCAAAGCCGAGCAGTCCGAGACTGATCGCCAGAAACGCGAAGTGGTAGCCGTACGCGATCGAGAAGATTCGAGTGAGGGCTACCTCATAGACGATGGTGGCCGCGGCAGCGACCGCAACGCCAAGATAAAGAAGCACCCGGCACCTCAATGCTCTCGGAAGGATAGAAGCTTACCCACGGTTTCGGAGCCAACTGTCGCCGATTCCCAACCGAAAGTGCTTTATCACTTGATAATTTCATCAATAACTTCTAGACTCATGGCTCCTTAGCCTCCGACCGAAGCAAAGGAACCGGTCACTCGCCATGGTGACCCACGATCAAGGGTCGTCCGAGAAGGCGGCCCTTTTTCGCGCCTGTAATCGGATGGAGGGCATTGTCCGCCGGCAGGCCCGACCAAATCTTTCTTGCCATGGGAGGTGCAGAATGCCTGATTGGGGACTGGGCCGTTACGAGCTAATCGCGGCGGAGGTGGAGCCGGCTGCTCGGCGAGTGGTCTCAATGGCCGCTCCGCTGGAGGGACGGCAGGTTCTGGACGTCGCCTGTGGCACGGGTAACGCCGCGCTGCTGGCCGCGGAGGCAGGCGCGTCGGTAACCGGTCTCGACCAGGCGCCAAGGCTCATCGAGGTGGCCCGGGAACGGGCGGCGGCGGAAGGTCTGGACGTCTCGTTCATGGTCGGAGACGCACTGCAGATTGAGCTGCCGGATGAATCGTTTGATGTGGTGTTCTCAGTGTTCGGTGTCATCTTCGCCCCGGACCCGGAGC
>JBBDRH010000332.1:0-4498 GCA_040905645.1 Actinomycetota bacterium | reverse complement strand
CTTCCACTGGGTCTCCCGATGCCGGGCGCTCAAAGCGGCGGCCTCGAGACGCCGGCGGTGGACCTCTTCAAGCTTCAGATCCAACGCCGCGAGCTCGGCTTCTTTGGCGAACGTCTCCTCCTCGCGCTGCGATGACTCTTGGGGGCCGAGCTCTTCCCGGATGCGGGCCAGATGGCGGACCGTGGAGACAACACGCGCCCGGGTCAGCTCCTCGCTCAGGTGCACGTGTCTGGTGGCCATCTCGGCCTGCTGCCTGAGCGGCCTGAGCTGGCGGCGGATTTCGGCGAGCAGATCGGAGAGATGCTCGAGGTTGGTCTCGGACGACTGGATCTTGCGGAGAGCTCTCTCCCTGCGGCGACGGTGCTTTCCCACCCCGGCGGCATCCTCGATGAACCCCCGCATCTGGATCGGATCGGCTCCCAGCACCTGGTCCAGACGGCCCTGGCCCACGATGGTGTGCTGCTCCCTACCTACTCCGGCATCGGAGAGCAGCTCCTGAATGTCGAGAAGACGGCACGGGGAGCCGTTCAGCCGGTACTCGCTGTCGCCCGAACGAAAGAGAGTCCGGGCGATGGAGACCTCAGCGAACTCCACGGGAAGCAGCCGCGCGGAGTTGTCGATGGTCAGCTGCACGTCGGCCATGCCCAGGGGAGGCCGGAGCGCAGATCCGCCGAAGATCACGTCTTCCATCCTGCCGCCGCGCAGGCTGGCGGGCCCCTGCTCCCCCAGGACCCAGATGATGGCATCGACGATGTTGGACTTGCCGCTGCCGTTCGGGCCCACCACCACGCTTATGCCCGGCTCGAACGCCAGAGTGGTCCTCTCCGCGAACGACTTGAATCCGCGAATGACCAGCGACTTAAGAAATACGGTTCACCCTCCTTCGTGAACGAGACCTTCGGGCGATGTTAGCAGGGGCGCGAAACAGTGCCCCTCCAGCCAGCTTTTGCGAGGTTTGGGGCGCGTGAGGTGTTCTTCAGGCAAGGCCGCAGGGAGCTCCCATAGCCGAGACCCTGCGGGAGCGACCGAGAACGAAGCCTGAGGGCAGTTGAGCGAAGCGAATCCTAGCCTTTTGCTGTTCTCCGGTCCGAAGCGACCGAAGGGAGCGTAGGCCGTGCCAAACGCCCCGAAGGTTGGCTGGAGGGGCACTAGAACCGAGTGGCTACTCACCCCGGAGCAGCTCTACTCCGATCCACAGGTTCCACACCGGATTGAGCACGAAGCCGGCGAGGATGGCTGAGAAGCGGAGGACGGGTTGACCGGGATCCAGGATGAACAGGCGGCCCAGATAAAGCAGAAGCAGGAACCCTGCGAGCCCGTACCCGACCCACCCCAGATTGAGGGGCAGCCGCGTTCCCACCACTATCAATCGAGCAAAGATCAACACAGAGAGGCCGCTGATGCCGAATACGAGAGCCCCGCGAGGGTCGACCGCGTTTACGCCGGTCGCGGCAACCTCGCCGGGGCTGACCACGGCGGCGAGGTCGTAGGCCCCGTGGATCAAGGCTCCCCCCGCTCCCAACACCCCCAGCACCAGCGCAAGAATCGCAAATCCCGAATCCAGGTTCTTGAAGCACTGGTACAGCGCACACACCACCACGAGCCCCAGCAGGCCCGAAACCATCAGCAGGAAGGCGCTGGGCGTAGCGGTGGTCTCAGAACCCCGCAGGGCAAGCGCAAAGAAGACGCCGTAGAGAACGCTGACTCCCCCCGCGAGGATTGCAGAGATGCCCGCGAACTTGTCGAATTGAGAGACTTCCGCCCCCATCTTCCTCCAGATTCCCTCGGCTTTCCGCCGAAATGATAAGTCCGGCAACGCGGGCGGTTGCGTCAATTCTGTGTAACCAGGGCGTTCGGTCGCCATTCGTGACCATATAGTTAGTGGCATGCCTGAGCTCGTGCCATCTATTGTTCGACGTTCCGACTCCAAGATCGTCCTGGTCGTCATGGACGGTTTGGGAGGCGTCCGCACCGCCGAGCGGGGGTCCGAGATCACCGA
This sequence comes from Actinomycetota bacterium, assembly GCA_040905645.1. GTDB lineage: Bacteria > Actinomycetota > CADDZG01 > JAHWKV01 > JAHWKV01 > JBBDRH01. The sequence continues at coordinate 2,499 of JBBDRH010000332.1, read as the reverse complement.
AGCCCATACGCCCAACCTGGACCGTTTGGCGGCCGAGGGCTCCAGCGGAGTCCACTCGGTGGTTGCCCCCGGCATCACGCCGGGCAGCGGCGCCGGCCACCTGGCCCTGTTCGGCTACGACCCTCTCGTCTACAAGCTCGGCCGCGGGACGTTGTCCGCCGCCGGAGTGGCTTTCGACCTGCGACCCGGCGACGTCGCCGCCCGGGTCAACTTCTGTACCCTCGACGAGACGGGGCGGGTGGTCGACCGAAGGGCAGGGCGCATCCCCACGGAAACCAACGAACGGCTCTGCAAAATGATCACCGAAGCCGTGAAGCACCAAGGCGGCGTAGAGATTTTTCTCGTACCGGAGAGCGAGCATCGCGCCCTGCTGGTGCTGAGGGGCGCGAACCTCTCCCCGCTGCTCAGGGACACGGATCCCGGCGTGGTGGGCATTACCCCGGACCCTCCCACCGCAACGGCTCCCGAAGCCGAAGGAACCGCGCTCATCCTCACGAGACTTCTGGAGCAGATTCGATTGATGTTGTGGCAGGAACAAGCCAACTTCATCCTGCTCCGTGGCTTCGACTCGGTACAGGATCTCCCCCGCTTCGAAGAGCGCTACCTACTGAACGCCCGGGGAATTGCGAGCTACCCGATGTACCTGGGTATTGCCAGGCTTCTGGGCATGGCGGTCTCCGCCCCCGCAAACAGCTGGGACGAGGTAATCCTGGATCTGAAGTCCTCCTGGGACTACTACGACTACTTCTTCCTGCACTACAAGGCGACGGACTCAGCCGGCGAGGACGGAGACTTCGACCGCAAGAGGGCGGCCATCGAGCAGGTCGATGAATCGATCCCGCAGATTGCAGACCTCGGACCGGGGGTGCTCTGTGTGACGGGCGATCACAGCACGCCGGCGGCGCTGATGCGTCACTCCTGGCACCCGGTCCCCTTCCTGATGTGGGGGCCGACGGTTGGTGTCGACACGGTCACTCGCTTCGACGAGGAGGCCGCCCGGTTGGGCAACTTCGGCCATCAGATGGCCAGAGACCTGATGACTTTCATGATGGCGGCGACCGGAAGGTTGTCGACCTACGGAGCCTGAACCAACCTCCGTGCCCAATCCTCGATAACGGGAGCCAGGTCCTTCACCACAGAGCTCTCCGAGCGCGCCTTGCCGTCGGGCGCCCTCGCCGCCGCCACCCTGAGGCTGTGGTCGCCGCCGGGAACCACCTGTACCGTGGCCGGACCGCCGAGCTCCGGCAGGTGAGCGCTCAGAAGGTCCAGATCGCAGAAAGGATCGTTGGTGCCCTCGAGGAACAGGGTGGGGACTTTGATCCGTGGCCAGTGGGCAATCCGAGGCTGAGAGGGATCTCCGGGCCGGTGAAGTGGATACGAGTAGAGCACTAGTCCCGCTATCTCCAGCCCCTCGGCAACTGCCATCGAGGCGATCCTGCCGCCGTAGGACCTCCCCCCGGCGACCCAGGGGACCTCCGGACCGAATAGCCGTTGTGCGTCGAGAAACGATTCGGTGAAGCCGGGCACGCTCTTCTCGGCCGCCGGAGGAGTCGACCTCCCGGCAGCCCGGTACCCCAGGTCGGCCCTCACCACAAGGTGCCCGTTGGCAGCCAGCACCTCAGCCAGAGCTATCAGGCCCGGCGTGTTCCGATCGCCGCCGGCGCCGTGGGTCAGGAAGAAGAACGGCGCTACCGCTTCGCCTTCGGGCCGGTGAACCTCCGCCCGGACCCGGATGGCTCCCGCCGGCAGGGTAGCCTGATCCACCACGCTCACACCTGGCAGACCGGACAGAAGTGGGTGGAGCGGTTGCTCCATCGAGCGCGCTGGATGATCGTCCGGCAGCGGACACAGGACTGCCCCTCTCGTTGATACACCTTGAGCAGGTCCTGGAACCCGCCCAGGGACCCGTAGAGGTCCCGATACTGCGCATCCCTCATCGAGGTGCCGCGGTTGGCAACCGCCTGGTTGAGAATTTCGTGGATCGCCAGGTAGAGCCGGTGCTCCTCCTCCGGCGTGAGAGTCTCAGACGACCGGTCGTAGCGCAGCCCGGCCGCGAACAGAATCTCGTCGGAGTAGATGTTGCCGATACCGCAGATGAACCCCTGGTCCATGAGCAGGGATTTGAGCCTGGCCTTCTTTTGACGGAATCTCTCCGAGAACTGCTCCCGGGTGATCGAGGTGGTCAGCGGGTCCAGGCCCAGCTTGTTAAGCTCCGCAATCTCGCCCAGATCGGACCGGTCGGCGACGAACACCTCCCCAAAAGTCCGTGGATCGACATAACGAAGCTGCCCTCCGTCGGCAAAATCGAACACGACGTGGGTGTGCCCGGCCAAGGGGTCGGCGGGGGCCGCCAGGACGATCTGTCCCGACATTCCGAGGTGGACAACCAGAGCGGTCTGGTTGTTGAGCACCAGCAACAGGTACTTGCCCCGCCGCTCAACCCTTAGGACCTCTACGCCTTGGAGCTGATCCTCGAAGACTTCGCGCCTGCTGTAGCGC
>JBBDRH010000331.1:6524-26420 GCA_040905645.1 Actinomycetota bacterium | reverse complement strand
CCAACATCACGTCGAGTCGGCGTTCGTAAGTGTGCTCGCGATGGGCACGCGTGCGCGCCGCCTCGGCTACACGCTCCCGCTCCAAGGCTGGCCAGGCCAACACGTCACGGAGAACAGACTTCAGTTCGGCAACCGTCCGGAAAGAAATCACCTCCCTCCCGTCTTCGAAGAACTTGGCCAAGCCCGGACGCCACTCGGTAACGATGAAGGCACAGCAGCCCGCCGCCTCGAAGAGCCTCGCGTTCATCGACTCGATCTCGCCGTAGTGAAGAGTGTTCAGCAGAACCCGTGCACCTCGTAAGGCCAGGCCCTTCTCCCTGCCTACCACGTACCGCCCGGTGAACGTTCCCTCGGGCGGTTCCGCGTTCCTGACCCTGCTGCCGTAGAGACGTAGATCCAGATTGCGATCAAGTTGCTCTAGCACTCTGACGCGGTAAGCGTAAAGGTTCCCAAAGAGGGCAACGTCACATGTGTACTCAGCCCGCTCCCGCGCCGTCGAAAACTCGTACGGGCGGTGACGTTTCGGGTTGCATGCCTCAGGCAGAAAGTGAACAGCCAAGCTCGTCATGGTGGTCAGGCGGTGGACCAGGTGAGGGTCTTTGAAGAAAAGCCAATCGTACGGGGCCACGAGCGCGTCCTGCGCCCCGAGGTTGCTCAGGGCATCCGGGTACCAAAGAGCCCAAGTCGCGTTCGTCGCGGCACGCCACCTGCGCAGGTCCTCTGGACGCAGGTAACCGTCGGTCGAAATGACCACCTCCGGATCGAACTCCCTGAGCGTCGGGATCGCCGGCCCTACGAGCATTGATCGACGGCCCAAGTCGGTCTGTAGCAGCACGCTCTCGGCGGCCCGCAAAACACGCGGAGCTCCCCTCCCACGGCCGTACCGACGGCTGACCAGGCCTCGTGTATCTAGGTGCAGGACGTCGATGCCCGCTCCTCGGCATGTCTCCACAATGTTGCTGGAAAAAGAGTCAACGTGGTTGGGACCGAGCACGGCTATCCGCATTACCGTGCTTTCCGTCCGCTCATGAAGCTCTGGCTGATGAATGCCATCGCGCTCAGGGCTACCCAGAGGCCGACACCCTGCTGAGCAAGGCCCCTCAGGAGCAGTCCGTATTCCTTACCGGCAGTCGCGAACGAAGCCCCCAGCATTGCGTACAGGACCGTGATCCCAGGCTCGTTCCGATGCCATACAAATCCCCATAGGAGGCCAAGGACCACACCGATCACGAGCTCACCAATAACCACGGCCGGCCATCCGGCGCTCATGTACAAGTCACCCGGTTGCCCAGGTACAGAAGAACTCGTCGTTGTTCCGCCCCTGTAGACGACGTTCACGTACTGAGTCACGCTGAATTGTCCTTCATTGGCTACGGAGATGGGGATTAGCGGAATGGGCTCGAGCAGAGCTCGCTTTGATCCGAGAAAAGGTATCTCACGACCTGTACGCGACAGGATAAGTGCAAGGTTGTCCGGCACCTGTTGGTATTCGTCGGCTAAGTGTTCGACGAGGTCAGCGACCTGCTGACCGAGGCTCTGGGAGCCAGCCCCCTCGATAACTCGGTCGAGCACCGCCTGAGTGGAGCCGGTGACGCCCGCGTCACCCTCAAGCTGCCCCCCCGAAAGGTCCGCCCGGAACTCCTCTACGCCAAATCTAATGAGAGCGATGTACAGGAGGATCAGTAAGACGGGCTTCCACGGCACGCGTCGGCGCACGTACATGTAGACGATGAAGAGAGGAATTAGGTCGGTGAAAACCTGCGCCTTGAAGCCGGACACAAGTCCCCCGAGGGCGGTCGCCACCACCACGCCAGGAAGAATCAGGCCCGCCAGTCGATTCGTCCCATCTGGCTTCCAGACCAAATAACCCAGGGCAGCAGTGCTCAACGGTACCAGTACAGAACCGAGCGAGAGCAGAGTCTGGCTGGGCCCTGAATGCAAACTGGAACCGAAACTCAGGTACCCATACCCTCCTGTAGCGACAAGATAAAACCGGGTACCCCACCCGATCGCCGCAATCAATACCGCAAGCTGCAGAGTCAACTCCGGAGCGTGTAGCCGACGTCCCACGTATAACCGGCTGCCTACCGCGTGCCCGGCAGCCACAAGGAGCAAAGAAGCGAGCGAAACGAGACCTGCGACATTGAGCCACAAAGGCTCTGCCTTCGCCCCGCCGAATGTCCCGGACGAAAGCACCGCCAAAGGCAGCGGTAGCGCGTTGTACGCGAACCAGAACACCGCGTAAATGGCGATAGGCGAAACGAGACCCCGTCGGCCCCACTTCCCCAACTCCCGACTCACCAGGCCAGCGGCCACGACCCCGTAGCACACGAGGATTGCCAGAGACGTCCCGAACGATGACCGCCACATCGCCATCGCAGCCGCACCCGCAAAGCCGAAAGCAAGCATCGCCGCGACTTGCAGGTGGTGAAGCTGGCGACCTCCCAATGACTGGTCAACTGTCCTAGAGAGGTCAACTGCCACGAAGCACGCGCCCCTTGAGTTCTGCAGCCGAGTACCAAGACTCGTGCATGATGCTGAAGGCCATGTGGCGCATTAATTCGAAGGAGCGGCGCAACGAATGCCCCGAATAATGGCGCGCCCGCGCAGACGCGAAGGCCTGCCTGACCAGGTGCCGCGCCTCACGGCTAGAGGTCCCCCAGTCCTCCGGCTTTCGGTCCCGGCTGGCAAGATCTATAAGTGGCTCATTGACGAAGGCGACGTCGTAATCTTCGGAGAGCCGCATCCATAAATCGACGTCGGCGTACTCCCGGTAACGCGGGTCCGGGTATCCGACATCTTCAAGCGCTTCCTTGCGCACCATAGCGGTTCCGTACACGGGGGAACCGAAGAGCCAACGGCGAAAGAAGACCGACTCGAGGAAGTCTCCCCCGTTCATTACGGGCGGGTACCCCTCCAGGTGAAGAGCAGAGGTCTTCCCCATCGGACCGACGACACGGTAGCCGTTGAAAACAAACGAAGCAGTAGGATACTTGAGCATCGCGGCCTGCCACTTCTCCACAGCGGTGCAATCGTACACGTCTCCGTCGTGCATAATCGCGATCAGTGGGGAAGAGGCCGCCCTCAGCCCGCGATTTAGGTTGCACGGCATCCCCAGATTTCGTTCGGTTCCGAGGTAACGAATCCGATGGTCGTTGCGCATGAAAGCAGCCACCAATTGCCGGGTGTCGTCTGTGGAAGCGTCGTCACAAACCAGCAACTCCCACTCTGTCCACGTCTGACGCTGGATCGAGTTGAGTGTGTCGACTAATGCTGCGGCCCGATTGTAAGTCACCAACACGATGCAGATCGGAGGAATGTTGGTCATCCGATCACCAGAGGAAGTCGAGCCTTGGTTCCAGCAATGCACCGTATGAAGAAGCTTTAACCCCTGTTGAATTACCAACCATCACGCCGTCGCGGCCCATCGCTCACAAAGCCACGGGCAAAGTCATAGAACACTCGCCATATCTGCCATGGTTAACGGCCGAAGTATCAAATCGAATTTCTTTCCTTCCGCCAGAGCTGACGATAGATCTCTAGGTGGTCCGCGGCAATCACCTCGGGCCGGAACCTAAGGGCGTTGAGGAAGCCATTCTCGACAAGCTGTTTCCGATAGGGCTCATCCTTGATCACATGAATTACGCTCTCCCGTATTGATTCGACACTGTAAGGATCAACCAGGCAGGCGGAATTCCCCGCCACCTCTGGCATGGAGGCCACCTTGCTCGTTATGACTGGGCGTCCGACGACGTTAGCCTCGATGATCGGCATGCCGAATCCCTCGTAGGTCGAAGCGAAGACCACAATGTCGGACTCGCCGTAGACCTTTAGTAATTCCTCGTCTGAAAGACCTGCTAGGTTCAACCAGTCGAGATTGCTGGATTCGAGCATAGCCTGCTGGGCGCCGGACAAAGGACCCACGATTATCAGCCTGCACGGCAATTCCTTCAAAGCTGCGGCGGTTCGTTCCAGGTTCTTGTTGGGAGTGGTACCGACCTGGAGAATCGATGGGTACGAGGCGTTAAATGTCCGATGAATTGCCCGGAACATCGGCGAGATGCATATCGGAACGACCTGAACGAATTCCGGGTCGCAGCCGCTTAAGGCAACAATTCTTTGCTTGCTAAATTCCGAGTCCGTCACCACCCTCGAAACCCGCTTTAGAGGAATTTGAAGCCAAAACCACTTCAAGATCGCCCTCTTCACCGCCGATGGATGTTCCTCGAAACCGCAATCGTGAATGGTTAAGAGGGTCTTCCTCTTCCTGAGCAAAAAGGCAACGTAGTGAATATCGCCGGTGATGTGATTAACGTCGCCCTGACGAAAAGCCGCCTCGGCAGCATTGTAAGCACAGCGCCAAACGGAGGTGCTGAGGTGTCGGGAAACGGCTACGGAAGTTTCAATTTTCCCAGGCAAGAAGCTCCGAACCGTCTCAAAATACTGCTCGATGCCAAAGGTCACGTTTGTGACGGGATGACGATGGAAGAAAACCACGTTCATCTGACAGCGGAAAGAACGCCTTCGGCATTTGATCTCGGCGGATCGGTATCGGGTAGGACCCAGTATCGCCAGTTAGTGGGAACGTCCTCTTGTCGGTCGTAGTGCATCCCGGTGAAAGCTTTCTCACCCCCTGGGCTTTTACAAGCGCATGGTCCGCTATGCCATCCCCATTGGCCACACCTAAGATTCCGCACATTGGGTCTCGATGATAGCTGTGACGTTACACATCGGTAGTCAAAATCAGAAGCTGCCCATCGTGAGTCCCTGATTGGCCAGTCCAGCCTCAGGCTATCGGGCGGCCCAGACACGTCCCAGGAGCCCCACGGACCTCGAAGGCCCTGACCTGGAAGAGTCAGACGCTGGGGAAGCACTCTATCAAGCAATACAGAGTAGCTGGTCGAAGACATCTCCAAGTCGGGATGCGTTTTCATCCCAAGAACACCAACTCCACCTCGACTTGTTATCGGTCAGTGCGCGAGGTCTCACATCGAGCATTGCATCTGCGAGGTCCCTTAGTCCTCCGACCGGGAAGAATCGTACGTGGACACTCCCCACCTCCCGGTGGGCGGGTATGTCGGTGACGATCGCGGGGCATCCGAGCACTCCAGCCTCCACAAGGGTAAGACCGAATGATTCGAGCTCCGAAGCGCTGATCATGGCCCGTGCCCGGCGCAATAGCCATTTGACTTGCGATCGGTTTGAAATGCTCCCCAAATGGATCAGGCTGTTTCGAAGGCTAGGGTGGACAATCTGTAGTTGTTCGTCCCGGCGATTGCCGTGCATCTCCCCTACCAGGACCATTTGAGACGGCAGCGGATTGGATTCAAAGGCCAGACCCCAGGCTTTAACAAGATCATCGAGCCGTTTGGTTGGATAGTCGTTCGCAAGCGACAAGAAGAAGTCCGCCCTTTCCTGCATTCCCGCCGGAATTTCCTCGGACTCAGGCCATTCTGGTACCCCGCTCAATATGACTCGAATTTTCTCTTTCGCGAATCCATCGAGGACAACGTCCTGCTTTAACGAATTTGAGACCGCGACGATCGAGTCAGCGCGGTGTACGCACGCCCGAGCAAGGAGGATCTCGACCTTCTTACGGAATTGGCTACTGGCAGCGGCTTGTCTCCCCGGACCGAAGTAATTGGCGTTGCGCAGTGTGAGAACAATCGGCTTTCGGGTGGGCAATAAAGGGCAAAAATTTGCTGGACAATAAAGAAGGTCTGCCTCGTAGAGGAATGGCATCAAGAATTGCTCATAAAGAAGTCGGGCGGGAAGAATGGGACAAGAAATCTCTCTAACCTCAGACATGCAGGAATTTCCGATCTCTCTCTTATTCCACGGTGCCGCTAGAACGATTAGTTGGAGATCCGGCCGGACCCGTTCCAAGGCGGGAACTTGCTGGGTTATGTAGGTAAGGCCACCTCCTACCCTCGCCGATAGCGCATCTACGAGGATGCGGGGCCTAGGCGGCATTTTTGCTCATCCCAACGGGTAGTTCCAAGAGCCATACTCCTTGCTTGACCGGATATCTAGAGACCTTCAGGCTCATCTCACAATCCTTTTGAGTAACAACTAAGCCTGGTCGTAACAACCCGCATAACGGCGCATAGGCCGCGCCGGAGGCGCCGATCGGGTGACTGTCCCTTTGGTCGACTAGGCTGGCGGAGTCACGGATGAGCCGTTTCCTAGGTTACACGCACCTTTGGGCATGGATCCCGGGCTGAACATCACGACCGGTAGCTGTCAAATCGCGACCAACTTCCTCAAGCCCTCTCCCAGCAGGAAATGCTGTACAACCTGTCGCGTTCTTACTCGGCTAACAGCGTCCGTCAATGTCCGGCTTATTTCCCGCCCAAGGCTGTTGTCCCTGCTCCGGTGGACAAGTCCCCATTTTCTAGTCGGTTGATTAAGGAATTCGGGTACGGTGGACTGTTCTCGTCATTCAAGGTTCAATCTAGCCCGGCGGGTCTTCTGTCTACAAGACCGTAGGGGCGGGAGGCCAAAAGCCGTACGAAGGTCCTGGAAACGCACGAGCTTGGGTCGGAAAATAAAAGTTGGTGATGGTGCTTTTCCCCTGGCGACCTGCCCACTTCGGATTGGTCCCAGATTCGAGCCCTTCCATGGGAGGAGGCCTGGTGCGGATCCTAATCGTAAGCCAGTATTTCTGGCCGGAATCCTTCCGGATCAATGACCTATCTCTAGGGCTGAGGGAACGAGGGCACGCTGTCTCAGTACTCACTGGATTACCTAACTATCCAAGCGGCGAGTTCTTTGCCGGGTACGGGCTGAAGGGACCCTGGTCTGACTCAATGGACGGCATTCCGATCACCAGGGTTCCGTTACTCCGCAGGGGTTCGGCAAAGGGCTGGATGCTGGGATTGAACTTTGTCAGTTTCGCCGCAATGGCATCTTTGATAGGCCCGGCCAGGGTGACTGGCGATGTCGATGTCATATTCGTCTACGAGCCCTCACCAATCACCGTCGCTCTGCCGGCAATTGTTCTTCGAAAACTGCGTTCCGTGCCAATGGTCCTTTGGGTGCAGGACCTCTGGCCAGATGTCCTGCAGGTCACTGCCGCCATCAGATCGCCGCGAATGCTGGGCCACATCTCTCGCCTCACACGATGGATCTATCGGCACTGCGACAAGATTTTGGCCGAGTCATTGGCTTTCATCCCCGCCATACAAGCAAAAGGAGTCCCGGCTGAGCGGCTTGATTACATGCCGAACTGGGCAGAGGCCTTTTACAAACCTCTGTGCCTGGAAGCCGATGCGCCCGAACGGTCCGAAATGCCTCAAGGCTTCCGCATCCTATTTGCCGGGAATATCGGTGAGTCTCAAGCCTTAGGCGTCGTACTATCCGCGGCGGACAAATTGCGGGACAAAGGCCACATCCATTGGGTTTTCATCGGGGATGGGCGCAAACACGACTGGTTGCAAGCAGAGGTGAAACGCAGGGGATTAAATGAAGTTGTCCATATTCTTGGCCGACGACCGGTTGAGTCAATGCCACGATACTTTGCAGCGGCTGACGCCCTCTTGGTAACTCTTCGTGCCGACCCGCACTACTCCTGGACGGTCCCGAGCAAGCTTCAGTCCTATATGGCCTGCGGAAAGCCGATTCTGGGCGCGATCGAAGGAGAGGGCGCCCGTATCATCCTTGAGTCGGGCGGAGGATTGGTTGCAGGAGCAGAGAATCCTGAGAGTCTTGCCGAGGCGGCGCTAGCATTCGTAAGCATGCCTCGAGAGGACCGCAATGCGATGGGGATTAATGCTCGCAAGTATTTTGAGGAGCATTTTGAGCGAGAGACAATCATTGATCGTTTGGAGCAGGTTCTTATTCGGGTCGCTGGTGGGGATCAGTGAGGGTTCTCGTGCTAGGCGGAGATGGAATGCTGGGCCACCGTCTCCTGCTTGACCTTTCGAAAACTCATGAGGTTCGTGTCACGCTTCGTCGCGAACTAGACCGTTACGCAGTCCTGGAACTGTTCAATCCAACGAACTCCTACCCGGAGGTGGACGTACGTCGTGAGGAACCTCTGCTGGAAGTTCTGGCCGACTTCCGGCCGGACGTAATGATCAACGCTGCTGGAATCGTTAAGCAGCGGGAGGCGGCGACCTGGGGTATCCCGAGCATAGAAGTGAACGCTCTATTTCCTCACAGGCTTGCGGTTATCGCCAAAGCTGTGGGCGCGCGAATGATTCATTTCAGTACCGATTGCGTGTTTTCTGGACGCCGTGGCCAATACACGGAGTCTGACCCGCCCGACCCTGTGGACCTTTACGGCTATACGAAGCTCCTCGGAGAGGTCAATGAGCCTTGGTGTGTAACTTTGAGGACATCAATCGTTGGCCTTGAGTTGGCGAATCGTCGGGGCTTAGTTGAATGGTTGTTGAAGCAGACTGGGAGAATTCAAGGATACCGTCGAGTTATCTACAGCGGTCTTTCCACCCAAGAGATGTCCAGGGTCGTAAACACGCTAATAGGTGATCATCCGAGTCTCTGCGGTGTCTGGCACGTTGCCTCAGAGCCAATCTCCAAGCACGAGCTCCTGGTTTGTTTACTTCAGAAGCTGGGTCGGTCAGACATTCGGGTCGAGCCTGATGACGGTCTGGTATGCGATCGCACACTGAACGCAAAGGCCTTTGCTTTGGCGACCGGTTACTCTCCGCCGAGCTGGAATGCCATGCTTGATGAGTTGGCATGGGCTATACAAGAGCGAGATGCGACAGATGATTCTTGAAGGCAAGACCGCCCTCGTCACAGGGGGTACTGGATCACTGGGAAAGGTGCTGGTTCGCCGCCTACTTTCCGGAGAACTGGGGACCCCTGCGAAGGTCATCGTTTTTTCGCGGGACGAGGCAAAACAGCATGAGATGCGACTTTCTTATCTCCGTCGGCGCGTAAGTACCGACGAGGTGATCTACGACAACTTCAGTCATGTACTGGAATTTCGGATAGGTGACGTCCGTAGCTATGCGGACGTCTGCCGGTCAGTCAAAGGCGCTGACTACGTATTTAACGCGGCAGCACTAAAGCAAGTCCCGACATGCGAATACTTTCCTGACCAGGCCATTCTGACCAATTGCATGGGTGCGCTGAATATCTCCAGAGCGATCCACGAGAACGACTACCCGGTGGAGGCAGTAGTGGGCATCAGCACCGATAAGGCCTGCAAGCCGGTGAACGTAATGGGAATGACCAAGGCTCTGCAGGAACGCATTTTCATCGCGAGCAACTTGCACAGTCCCGGCACTCGCTTCGTCGCTGTTAGGTACGGCAACGTGCTTGCTTCAAGAGGGTCCGTGATACCGCTATTTCGCGAGCAGATTAGGCTGGGAGGACCTGTCACCATCACTGTGCCCGAGATGACCCGCTTTCTTCTCAGCCTCGACGATGCTGTGGGCTTGGTGTTTGCCGCATTGCGGGAGGCCCGTGCTGGAGAGACCTACATTCCGATATGCCCATCAGCCAATTTGCTTACTCTCGCCCAAGCTTTGATTGGAGACCGCGAGATCGATTGCGTGGTCAGCGGGGCGCGGCCGGGAGAGAAGATGCACGAGGTCCTCATTTCAGAGGAGGAGATTCGCCACGTTCGACGTCGGGGCGAGTTCTTTGCCATAGTGCCCATGCTTCCCGAACTTAGCCCAGAAAAAGGGTCCCCGGGAGAGCTAGCCAGAGAGTACAGTTCGGCTCATTCGGTTCTAGGCTTGGAAGAGACTGCCAAACTACTCACACACCATGGCATGATGGTTGAAGACCCAACATCCGTGCCGACTGAGGAACTACTACGCTAGAAGCCGAGTGGTCTGGTCTCTCCCATCTTCGCGCCCGCAAGGACCGTCTCAAAGTCATGACTCTCGTGGGCACTCGCCCTGAAGTCATCAAACTAAGCCGTGTAATCGCGGAGATTGAACGCCATACCGATCACGTGCTGGTGCATTCCGGCCAGAACTACGACTACGAGCTTAATGAGATCTTTTTTGCGGAGCTCGCGATAAGCAAACCTGACCGTTATCTTGGGGCCGTCGGCGCCACCGCCGCCGAAACCATTGGCCTGGTGATTTCTAAGTTTGACGTAGTGCTGCAAGAGGAAGAGCCCGACGCCTTGTTGGTTTATGGCGATACGAACACGTGTCTCGGGGTCATCGCTGCCAAACGCCGTAAAGTACCTATCTTTCATATGGAAGCAGGTAACCGGTGCTTTGATCAGCGCGTTCCCGAGGAGCTCAACCGCAAGATAGTCGACCACCTGAGCGACGTAAACATGACCAACTCCGAGCGGGCCCGAAGCTACCTTCTTTCGGAAGGACTAAACCCTCAGATGGTCATTAAGACCGGATCGCCTATGAAAGAGGTCCTTTCCTACTACAAGGAAAGTATCGACGCCTCTGACATCTTGGAACGCCTAAAGCTAGAGTTTCACGGCTACATCTTGGTTAGCGCCCATCGGGAGGAGAATGTTGACCCACCCGAAAACCTCGCCGACCTGCTTGACACCTTAGTAGCGATTGCGGACAGATACGATAAGCGCGTCGTTGTGTCGACCCATCCTCGAACGCAACAGCGGATTTCAACGGCATCCTTATTCGATAACGAAGCCTCCGCTCATCCCTCGATTCATTTTCTGCCACCTTTCGGGTTTCCAGATTTCGTTCACCTGCAGATGCACGCCTTCTGTGTGGTGTCAGACAGCGGAACGCTCACTGAGGAGTCCTCATTGCTTGGGTTCCCCGCTGTGATGATTCGGGAAACCCACGAACGTCCTGAAGGAACCGACGCGGGCGTCCTGGTCTTTAGCGGCCTCAAACGGGGACCGGTGATGCGGGCCATCGATCTGATCACATCCCAGCCAAGACAACCACACAGCGGGTGGGTCCCGGATTACGATGTCGACAACGTCTCGCAGAAGGTTGTACGAACAATCTTCAGCTACATAGATTTGGTCAACCGGACAGTTTGGTTCCGACCCAATTGACTGAGTCACGAAGCGCCTTAGTGACAGGCGCGTCAGGATTTTTGGGACGCCCCCTATGTCGTGCACTCCAAAGTCGGGGCGTAACGGTAAGAGGAACGGGCAGGCAGGTCGCCGAAGGGCCGTGGAGCGAGTTCGAATGCTTGGATCTCACTAACGGATTCGTGTCTGCATCTCTATTTGACGGGGTTGACACCGTTTTTCACCTTGCTGCCAAAGCCCACGCAATTGGGACATCAAGAAGTGACGACGAACAGCTTCAAGCCATCAACTTCGATGGGACGCGTCTCATCGTACAAGCGGCCCGACAGGCGGGCGTCGGCAGGTTGATCTTTATTAGTAGCGTCAAAGCCTCGGCTGAGGATAGTCCTTACGGGCGTTCCAAGAGGCGAGCTGAAGAAGTTGTTCTAGAGAGCCACCAACTAGGAATGCATGCAGTTGTGTTGCGCCCAGCCCTCATCTATGGGCCGGGTTGGAAGGGCAACCTCTACCGAATGGCCGCAAGTATTGATTCGGGACGATTCCCGCCGCTCCCTGAACTTGGGAATTGTCGCTCAATGGTCCACGTCGAGGATATTGTGCGGGCTGCAATCCTTGCTGCGGAAGAGCCCGCAGCGTCGGGTCGAATATACGTGGTTACCGATGGCCAGGCCTATTCAACGCGTCGAATTTACTCGGCAATGTGCTCGGCTCTAGGTCGAAAGGTGCCGCCTTGGACAATTCCCCTTTTCGTGCTCAGATCCGCAGCCATGTTGGGGGACCTCTGTGAGGCAGTCCTGAGGGTAGAACCTCCGATTAACTCGCGATCCTTGAAGAGCCTGGTCGAGTCCGAGTACTACGACTCTTCACTAATACGCGAAGAACTTGGTTGGCGTTCTGTCCATGTCCTAGAGGACTCACTGCCCGACATACTTAAGTCCCTGAGACCGGATTTCGTTCGCAGCAGCATCCGAGAGGAGCAGAAGCCGAATTATGAGCGAGCGGACTAAGAACGATTCCGAAGCACACCTTGTCAGGAGAGCCAAAGGATTTGGATCAGCTACCGTAAGCTCCAAATCGGAAGCACATGCCAATCGGACCTTTGCTCGAAAAAGTCGGTCCAGCCTAGCGATCACGCATTAGAAGTCCCTTACTAGTCCATCGCTGGATGCGCCGATTCTCGTTCGCATGAGCTTGGTCTCCGGCCTGATTGCCTTAGGGACCACCGTGCTTCTTAGCCCGGTGGTTCTTTGGCTTCTTGAGCGGCTGCGACTCGTCGACACCCCCAACTACCGGTCACTGCACGACAAACCGACACCCAGAGGTGGTGGGCTGGCCGTACTGGGCGGGGCGGTGGTGGGTCTTGTCCTTCAGCCCCAGCGCGTAGGCCTGACTGCGTTATTGGCCGGCGCGCTTGCCTTCGGAATTTTAGGGTTTGCAGACGACGTTAGGGGCATACCTGCGATCGGTAAGCTCCTCATGCAAGGTTTGATCACTGCAGGACTCCTTCCTTCCCTAATCGGGAGTGTTTCCGGTTCGGCAGCTTTGCGAGTAGCGGTCGCGTGCCTCGTGCTTCTGTGGATCGTTTCTTTCGTAAACGCCTTCAACTTCATGGACGGCATTAACGGCATATCGGCTACTCAGGCCCTGATTGCCGGCGGCTACTGGTTCTTCCTGGGGACCGTCGAAAATGTTCCAGAGCTGGCCGTGGGCGGTCTGGTGATCGCGGGGGCTGCTTTAGGATTCGCCCCCTTCAACTTCCCTCGGGCGCTGATGTTCCTCGGCGACGTGGGGAGCTATTTCATCGGGGCCTGGATGGCAATTCTGGTGGTGATCGGAATCCGTGCCGGACTCGTCCTTGAGGCAGTTTTGGCTCCTGTCGCGCTCTATCTGGCAGACACGTTCTTAGCGATCGTGCGCCGTGTCCGGCGAGGGGAGCGTTGGCACGAGGCTCACCGGGATCATGTTTACCAGCGGTTGGTTGCGCTCGGATGGTCGCACACTCGGACAACCGGCTTTGTTGGGATCGTAGTCTTGGCGTGTTCAGCCATCGGGGCCGTCACCCTTGTCGTCCAGCCCCAAGCACTGCGTGTCCTCGCCGATGCTGCCATCGTGAGCCTGTTGGGCGCCTACCTGCTTTCTCCGGCACTGGTCAAGCGTCGCCGCTTCCCCTCTTCCCCCTCGATCTCACCCATGGGCTAATCGACTCACCCTTCTCGCGCCGGGACGTTTGAACTGAACCTTGTCCAACCTGCCGATTCGGAACTCGGCATTCAAGTCGTCCGATCGTGGCTTGTCGCCAAAGTGACACACGAACTCACTCTGAAGTAAGTTCTCCCGCATGAATGCCCTTGTAGCTAACAGCGTCTGGGCATTCGTTCTGGCGCTGCTTCTCAGCCTCATCCTCATGCCGGTCTCGGTGATCCTGGGGGCCCGCTACGGACTCCTGGTCACGCCGCGCCTGTGGCGTCGAGGTCGGAGCAAGCGTCCCGTCACCTATCTGGGCGGTGCCGCAGTCTGCCTGGCGACGGTCGCAGGCAGCTTGTTTTCCTCCAAGCTCCCCATTGAGTTCATGGTTATCCTGGCCGGCGGCACGGCCATGCTGCTGCTCAGCTTCCGTGACAACAAACGGAGGCGATCTCGGCGCATGCACGCACTCCTGCGCGTTCTCCTCCAGGCCTGTATCGCGGGTGCAGTCTGGTGGTTCGTTTTCAGCGACCTCATGCCCGACCCGTTTGAAGGCGCGCTGGCGATCATCTGGCTGGTGGTGGCGGCCAACTCAATGAACCTCCTCGACAACATGGACGGGGTCGCCGGCTCAACCGCCGCGGCGACGGCGGCCGGACTCACCGTCTTGGCGTTCATGAGCGGTGAACCGCAACTGGCGGTTCCGATGGCCGCCCTTGTTGGAGCCTGCCTTGGGTTCCTCCCCCACAACGCCAAGCGCGCAAGGGTTTACCTCGGCGCCGGAGGCCCGGAGTTCATCGGTTTCCTCCTTGGCGCCGCTGCGCTTCAGGTAAGCGCACGGTTTGACGGCAGCGAGAGGTGGATCACGGCCGCCGCCGTGCTGGCCGTCCCCTTGACGGATACCACAATTACGCTGTGGTCGCGATTGGCCGTCGGCGACCCACTGGCCAAGGGCAATGTCGACCACATCTCTCACAAGCTGGCCAGGCTTGGCCTGCGGACGCTCACCATTGCGGTCATTCATGGAGTCATGGCACTTGCGGCGGCGGTCGCCGTCGCACTGGCCTTCAAGGGGACTCCCCAGCTTTCATTTTGGATCCTCGCGGTTTACGGAGTGTTGGGAGTCTTGCTGGCGATCGTCGACGAACGAAATGTTCGGGTGCGATCCGGGCTCTGGCGGTGGGCGCGCTACGCCGCGCTGGCGGTGATTGCACTCGGACTGCTGGCGGTGCCTCCTGCGGTGGGGGCGGCGTTGGACCTGCGCAAGTCCAAGGCTGCTTTTACGGCGGGACTCGCCTCTGCCAAAGCCTTCGACGTCGCCGGAGCAAGGGCATCGTTTGCCTCCGGTGGCGAGCTGGCTGCTTCCGCCGAAAGAAAGCTCGACATGCCTCTTACACTGGTGGCAAGGTACATGCCGATCGTCGGCGACAACCTCCGGGCGGCCTCTGCTTTGGCCAAGGGCGGCCGCATGATCGGCCCAGCCGCCGAGGAGGCGCTGAAGGCGGCTGAGGTCTTCCCCACGGGACCCAACGGGCTTGAGATTGGATTTTCCGAGGGACGTATCAACATCGAACCATGGCCCCTGGCGGTCGAGCGGCTTGCCCGTGCGGCGGTGTCTGCAAGGGCCGCGGTGACGGACGTGAATGCTGCGAACGGTCTGCTTCTGCCGCCTATCGCAAATGCGCGCAACGAATTCATCGAGCGAGGAAGCGATGCGGCGAGGACGTTGGACACCGCCGGCGACGCGGCAGCCCTCATCCCCCACGTCTTCGGAGCGGAGAAACCCCGGACCTGGTTCCTTGCGATTCAAAACCCGACCGAGCTCCGAGCCACCGGTGGCTTTCTGGGCGCTTTCGGAATCCTGAGGGGCGAGTCGGGAAAGCTGACTCTCGAGCGCTTTGACTCGAACAACGACCTCCCCGAGCTCTCGACCCCGGCGCCCGCTCCGCAGGAGTTTGCCGACAACTACGACCGCTTCTACTCGAGAACCTTCTGGCTCAACGCCAACATGACGCCGGATTTTCCGACGGCGGCGGAGGTGCTCGCGAACATGTGGGAGCACGCCACCAAGACAAGAATTGACGGAGTCATCGCCATCGACGCGGTCGGATTGAACCAGCTCCTGAAACTGGTCGGTCCGGTAAACGCGCCACCGGTCGGCCAGATCACGCACGACAACTTCCTGCCGCTGGCTCTCAACGAGGCATACGTGCGTTTCCCCGAGAAGGAGGCCCGCTCCAGCTTTCTTCTGGAGGTGGGCCGTGAGGTATGGTCTCGTCTTCTTGCAGGGAACTTCTCCAACCCGAGCGCTCTCCTGGAGCCGCTGGGCGACATGGTAGGTACCAAGCGGCTACAGATGTGGAGCCGTGAAGAGCAGGACCGGATCATGCGGCTGGGAGTCGCCGGTGACCTTCATCCCGATGACGGCAGCGAATATCTGATGGTGGTGGGGCAAAATTCCGGGGGCAACAAGATCGACTTTTACGCCCGCCGCCGGATCTCGTACAGGGTTGACCTCACCAATCCCCGGGATGTGCGGGGAGCGGTAGACGTGGCAATCGAAAACGGCGCCCCCTCGACCGGCCTGCCTCCGTACATCATCGGTCCATTCGACCCAAAGGATCCTCCCGGCTTGAACCGGACCTTCACTTCGGTCTACCTGCCCGGCTACACCGGAATACTGGGATCGACGGTTGATGGGCGCCAGGTGGGAGTGGAGAGCAAGTCCGAGAAGGGCTTGCTGGCGGCCTCGCAATTCCAGGAGATACTCTCCGGAAAAACCTCTACCCTGTCGCTCCAGACCGCGGGCATCATCGCCCGTCCGGGCCTCTATCGTCTGCTCGTGCAACATCAGCCGAATCTCAACCCGGATTTTCTGGAGATCGACATTGAGCTCCCGGACGACACCGTTATCAGCGAGGTTACGCCGGGCATGAAGATCAAGGACAATCACGTCACCTGGAGCGGCAAGCTCGATTCTCAAAAAGAGTTTCTGGTCCGATACGCGGTCACGAACCTGGGGCGATAGAACCAGTCTCACAGGTGGTTGTTTGCTGAGCTCAGCTCGATGCCGGCTTTGGCTGCTGCGGCCTGGACCCAGTCTCCGAACTCCCGTCGGAAAGTGGCGGTCGAGAACCGCTCGGCGTTGCGGCGGCAGCTTTCGGGGAGCATCGAGCCGTCGAGCACCGCCTTGATACCCTCGGCCATATCTTCGGCCGTCTGCTCGGCGACGTGGACGCCGGTCTCCCCGTCCACCACCGTGTCGAGGCTGCCTCCTCGCCCCAGAGCCACCACGGGCGTGCCGCAAGCCTGCGACTCCACCGCCACAATTCCAAAGTCCTCTTCGGCCGGGAAGAGGCTGAGCCGGGCGGAGCGGAACAGGTCACGAAGCATCTCGTCTGTGGGAGCCGTGATGAACTCAACATCTGCCCCGATGCTTCCGGCCAGGCTCCGTAAGGCGGCTTCCTCCGGGCCCCAGCCCGCAACTTTCAGGGGCATGTTCATAGCCCGGCAGGCGCGGACGGCCAGGTCCAGCCTCTTGTACGGCACCAGGCGGGAGACGGCCACTGCGAAGTCCCTCCTTTCGGATGAGTCGCCGGGGGTGTAGAAGTCGGTGTCGACCGGAGGATGGATCACCCGGGAAGGCCGGTGGTAGATGTACTCGATGCGGTTTCTGACCGCGTTCGAGATGGCGGCAAACTCGTCGACCCACTCGACCGACCTCAGATCCCAGGAGCGCAAGACCCGTTCCCCAAGAAGGGTGATCGGGTCCGGCTCTCTACGGCGGTCCAGGCTGGAGAGCCAGACATAGCGCATGGGCGTGTAGCAGTAACAGAGGTGAAGCGCCCGGCGACCGGGCCAGAACCCCTTGGCGCAGGCGTGACTGGACGAGACGACCACGTCATAGCTGCGGCGGCTGGCGTAGCGCCACGCCACGGGCATGAAAGGCAGCTGCAGCGCATCACGATCTCATAGCGGCGGGTTGCGGTCCAGGAACGTGGTGGCGACCTGCCGGCCGCCGAAGGCAAGGCCCGAAGCGGGGTTGAAGGTGAGCGAATAGAGATCGGCCTGGGGGAACACCGCGGCCATCTGCTCGAAGGTCTTCTCGCTGCCGTGCCGGTAGCGCAGCCACTCGTGGCACAGGGCCATGCTGCCCACCGACGCGGGCTTACGGGCGATGGTCAACGAACCAGCAGCAGATCCGTGAACTCGGCCCCCTCGTAAAAGGCGCGCAGGTTGCGTATATCCCGGCCCGCCAGCACTCCGCGGTCCTCGGCTCCCTCGCACAGGCGCCTCAGGTCGACGACCGACGAATAATGCTCGGCCACCAGGCTCTCGAACAACTCGAATGCCCCTCCGGCGGAGAGGGCCTTGGGCCAGTACTCGACCACCACCGGGACTCCGGCCCGCAGCACCGACCTCGCCCCCGACAGGACAAAGGGGTCGTGGCCCTGGGCGTCGATCCACAGCAGCCCTATGCGATCGAGGTCGGGTGAACCTTCCGCGAGCATGGAGTCCAACCGTCGAGTGGAAACCCGCTCCTGCTCGGAGCCGGCAGCCTTCTCCCCGGCCACCAGATGGGAATCGCCGAAGTTGCCTTCGGCTCTCTCGATCACCCCCTCCCCGTCGGAGTCGGAGAGTGCCAGGCGGTGGGCGGTAACCCGATCGTCAAGATCGTTCAGCAGGATGTTCAGCCGCAGAAGCCGGAAGTTCCGGCTGTCGGGCTCGAAACAGATCGCCTCCTTGAAGCCGAAATGCAGCAGGGCATCCAGGGTGGAGATCCCGATGTTGGCGCCGACATCGATGAACACCGGGCCCAGCTCACCGTAAGCGGCCGACGAACCCAGATACTCCAGGGCCGCCGCCATGTACAGGCGTTCGTACTCTCCCTTCATGAAGACCATGCGGCCGATCTCGTCGTCGGTGGAGTCCACCAGGATCAATCCCTTGCCGAAAGGAGTGGCCAGCAGACGGGAGTAGCGGCCCAGGACGCGGAAGAGCAGACCCCGCATCCCGACGGAGCGGGCGCCCCGGTAGTTGATCAGCTGCTTGCCTGCTTCCCGCACGCGCCGGTCCCATTTGGGAGGGAGCTTGGCGGCCAAGCGCTGCGCCCGCCGCAGCGTGGACGGTTTGATCGGCCGGCTCAGCGGAGCTCCTTTCGTGGGGGGCTTCGGACGTCCTGCCATTAAATCAATATCCTTCCTCCAAATGTCCTCCCCTCCGCGGATCCTGCTGGACTGCCGGTGGCTCGACTCCGGAGGCGCCGGGCGCGTGACCGAGCTGTTGTTGCGGGCCCTGGCTGCCGGGCCGATGGAGGCCGCCTGGATCCTGTGGGGGCCCGAGAGCGTCGAGGCCCTGGCCTGGCCGGGGGCGGAGGTGATCATCGAGCCGCTCGACCCCCGGACCTGGAACGGCCAGCGGAGCTGGTTCGACGTCCCCCCCTGCGACCTGGCCGTGTTCATGCACCAGCAACGGCCCCTGCGGCGAGTGCCGTCGGTCACGTTTATTCACGACACAATCCCGTTGCGATATGCGTCCGGCTCCTTCGATCGTGCGGTGAAAAGACAGTTTCTGAAGCGCGTGGCCGGCATCTCTCGCCAGGTCGTGACCGCGTCCGAGTTCTCGAAGAGGTGCATCATCTCCGACCTGGGCGTCGCCCCGGAAAGGATCAGCCTGGTCGGGTGGCCCGGGAATACGGAGATGGCCGAACGAGTGGCGTCTCTCCGACGAGAGGTGGCATCGCAACCGGTGGCGCTTTACCTGGGACTGTTCCTGCCTCACAAGAATCTCGAGCGGCTCCTCGAGGCCTTCGGGAAAACCCGTTTTTGTTCCGAAGGGGGCCGTCTGTTGTTGATGGGTGCCACCCCGGCGCAGGAGGCGGCACTGACGTCGCGGCTGACCTCGGCACAGCGGCAGTACGTGGAGACCCGGCCCTTCGCCAGTCAGTCCGACCTCGAGAGTTTGCTGGCCGGCTGTCGCTTCCTGGTGCAGCCGTCGCTGGAGGAGGGCTTTGGGCTTCCGGCATGGGAGGCGCTGTGCTGTGGAGTCCCGTTGTGTGTCAGCGATGGGGGGTCGCTGCCCGAGATCACAAGCGGTTGGGCCGATGAGTTCCCCGCGGCCTCCCTGGACAAGATGATCGAAGCTCTCGACGCCTGCGCCTCCCGGGCGGCCGGGCTCACGCCGGAGGCGGCGGAGGGAGCCTCGAAGCGTTTTCTCAGCCAGGCGCCGTCTTTGGGCGATCTGGCCGCCCAGATCGAGGAGATCCTGTGGCAAGGGCTGGAACCCTCCCGCGGTGTCCCGGGCCGGGGAGACCCTTAGACTCACGGGCGATGGGATACTTCGAGTGGCATGGGCAGCCGGGCTACTTCCGCGACATAACCCGGCACTTTCCCACCGATTCTCACCTGGTGGACATCGGCTGCGGAACCGGCTGGCTCGCCGATCACTTCCCCAACTACTCGGGCGTCGACGGCGCTCCGGAAGCAGTAGCTGCTGCAACCGAGAGGGGCCGCAACGTTCGGCTGGCCGACCTGGCGGAGCCCCTGCCGTTCGAGAGCGAGGCTTTCGACGGTGCGGTGATGAAGGACATCCTGGAGCACCTGCCCGATCCGGTCGCCGCCGTGCGGGAGGTCCATCGGGTCCTCAAGCCCGGGGGCCGAGTTTTTGCCTCGTCGCCCGACGCCCAACGCTGGGTCTGGGACGATTACACCCACCTGCGCCCGTTCACTCGCAAGTCGTTCCGCCTGCTTTTCGCC
>JBBDRH010000331.1:834-6514 GCA_040905645.1 Actinomycetota bacterium | reverse complement strand
GGATTCACCGTCGAGAAGCTGGGCTATGAATCCGTGGTGCCGGGGACGGGCCACATTGCGGCCCGGACCCGTCGCAAGCGGCGGCCCAGGATCCTCCAGGCGGCGGCGTGGCTCCCGTTTGTGCGCCGAAACGTGTGGATCCTGGCGAAGAAGTAGCCGAGCATCCCTCAGACGGGAAGGAACGGCTCCAGCACCCGGTCGCCGTCCGGTTCGCCATCGGGCGGGAGGGCGAGGCGGGCCCAGGCCGCGATTGCAAACAGCGACTCGGTCCCGGCCAGAGCGATGAGAGCTCCCTCGGCCCCGATCTGCCGGCAGAGCGGGAGGCCTATCAACAGCGCAAGCCCCCCGCTCAATGCCCGGCCCCCCAAGATCCAGGCGTTCCCTCCCAGGGCTCGCAGTCCGCTTGCCGCGCCGGTCGACACGCCCACCGCCGCGGCAAACACGGAGAGCATGGGGATTAGCGGGCGAGCGGTCTCCCAGGAGCTGGCGAAGAGTTCGGGTCCGATTACCGGCAGTACGGCGTACAGGGCCAGGCCCCATGCCACTGCAGCGGCTGCGAGTCCTGCGGAGAGGATCAGACAGAGCCGGCGCAACCGCTTGCGATCTCGGCGGATCCTGACGGTCTCCGGGATCCCCAGGGCGTTTCCGGCCAGCAGGACTACGATCACCGGCCCGATCAACGTCTGAGCCGCCCGCAGGCGCCCGAGCTCCTCGATTCCGGCCAGAAAAGCCAAGCCGTAGAGCAGCAGGTAAAAGCTGCCCGAGTTCACGACGAACTCGAACATCAGCTTCCCGGAAAGGGCGCGATGAGTGCGAAGCCAGCCCATCGACCCCGACAACAGCGGCGCGACTCCCAGCCGAGCCCCCGCGACCAGGCCGGCCACGACACCGGAGGCCGCCCAAACCGTGATGAGTACCGGCACGGTGGCCCACCCCAGCCGCCAGGCCGCCAGGGACCCGGCGACCTGCAGCGCCAGCCACAACCCGTCACTAAAGGCGGCGACCTTAGGCTCGGACCTGGAGAACGACAAATGTCGGGCGGCATCCTGGAACAGCAGAAGGGGAATTGCCAGTCCGAGGATCAGGAGCTGCTCCCTTCCCCGGCTGGCCAGGGCGGCCAGGCCCAGCAGCACCACGGCCGAGACAAGCCCTACGAGCACCGCCACGCCCACTGCGGCCTGGTGCTCCGAGTGAGGTTCTTTCTCGCGGTGGTCCGAGTAAAGGATCATCAGCGGCAGGGCGGAGGCGGAGCGGGCCAGCTGCGAGACCAGCATGTAGGTGGTGATCCCAAATGAAAAGGTCGCAAATTCTCGCCGGTTTGCTATGGAGAGGATGCTGAGGGTGAGGATGAAGTTGGAGGTGCTGGAGATGGCCTGGGAACCGATCGACCAGGCGGCTCGCCGGGCCACGACGCCCTCGAGCCTGCGCACCGCTAGTTCGCGGGGTGCGGGCTTTCTGACTGCCCGGTAGGAAGGGGGGCTTTGACCCCCACTATCTGCAGCTCAGCGCACACAGGCGGCAGGCCGATGAGGGTTGTGCGGGTGCCGGCGTAGTTCCAGACACGCTTCAGCGGCACAAGCACCTTGGCAAAGCGGCGGCTCAGGAAGCAGTTCTCGGTAACCCCGAGATACTCGTAGGTCCAGCTGTGAATTCCCGAATCACGCAGGAGCCGGTCGACGGCTGAGGGGGTGAAGTGCAGAATGTGGTCTCGGGAAATCAGGTCGTAGGGCCTACCGAGCTTCGCCAACACCCGCGCAAGCGTACCCTGGAAGAGGAAGTTTGGGGTGGTGATCACCAGGCGGCCACCGGGCCTGAGCAGGCTGGCGGCTTGGCGCACAAGCTCTAGAGGAAGGGTCACGTGAGCGATCACGCACCACAACGTCACGACGTCGCACCGGCCGCCGAGCTCCTGGGCTCGCTCGGGCGATAGCGACCGCTCGTCTCCCAATCTGCGGGCGGCGACCATCTGAGCCGGCTCGGAAATGTCCATGCTGTAGGCGTCCCAGCCCAGCTTCAGGGCGCACTCGGCGAAATAGCCGACTCCTCCCCCGAAGTCCAGAATCCGGCCCTTTCCGCCGCGGGCCTCAAGATGGTCCAGCGCCTTGTGGAACATGTCCGAGCGGGCGGCGGTCCAGTACCGGTCGTTGATCTCCTCAGCACCGCCGGTCAGCCAAAAGTCCGATCCGGTTGTCATTTCGGGAATCCGCCCGAGCCCGCAGCCGGCGCAGAGGAGCACGTCGGTGTCGCCCACTGCCTTGCGCCTCATCTCGGCACCGCACAATTGACATTGGATCCGGCCGGCCACCTGCGGGGCAGAAACGTTCAAGCCGGCTCTCTCCAGGCGACGATCTGAGGTTTCTGCGGACAACCTCGCAATCCTGTAGAGGTCAGTCCTCGTTCAGACCCTGGAGGACGGCGAAAGGGGTCCGCGCCAGGATCTGGAGGTCCATCAGAAAGGAACACCTGCATGCGTAGAGCTCATCCAGCTGCGCACGGAGCGGGAAGGTGACCCTGCTGCGACCCTCCACCTGCCACAGACCGGTCAGGCCCGGCCGCATCGCCAGGTAGTAATGCTTGCGATCCCCATACTGGCCCAACTGGGTTCGCTCGACCGGGCGCGGTCCAACCATGCTCATGTGGCCTGCCAGGATGTTGAAGAGCTGGGGAATCTCGTCGATGCTCGAACGTCGCAGGAAGCGACCCGTCCAGGTTATCCGGGGGTCCAGGTGGTCGGGGATCTTATGGTCACCGTTGTAGAAGTGATGGAGCAGGTCTTTCTGGGCATGCAAACGCGCCTCGGCATCCGGCTGCATCGATCGAAGCTTGAGCATCCAGAACTCGCGGCCCCCCCCGCCCACCCGTCTCTGCCGGAACAGCACGGGGCTACGAGGAGCTTCGAGCCATACTGCGAGAGCAGCCACCGTGGCCACGGGCGCCAGCACTATGACCAGCGCCGCCGCCGACAGGATGTCCAGTGCTCGCTTACCGCGCCATTCGCGGATCTCAGGCAGTACGACCAAGCCGGCGTCGGATGAAGCGCTCAGCGAAGCGAATTCACCGGAATTGGGAGGTGGTACCTCAAGGCCGGGGAGGGACATTCCGAGCCGACCGGACGTAACTGGATTGTCTATTGCCAACTCGCCGTCAACCTCACAGTCTTGCCGGAGACACTCTTGAATCCCTCAGGCCGATTTAACGTAGGGATACTCTAGTGCATGCACACCTGCTTGGAGAGGTGTGCAGATTGGTCTGCTCACCCCTGTGAGCTGAGGCATCCGACGCCCGCGTCACCGACGCTGAATTATCGTTACAGGATGAGCTTATTCCGCCTGCAGATTGGAGTCTGCCTGCTGGTTCTCGTCTGCGGACAGATTCTGTTCTGGCGCCGGCGGGACAACGTTCTCGGATACGTGCAGGGCGGTCTTTTCCTGGGCACCTTCCTCCTGCCTCTGTTGGGCACGTCCGTCACGGAGCAGTTCAGTAGCGACGTCGTCCAGCTTTACTCAACCATCCTGCTGGTTGGAGCGATCGCCTACCTGGCGGGACTGTGCTTTGGGGCGCCGATGGGAAACCGGAGGGCTCGCCCCGCGCCGCTCACTTTCATCGAGCCCCTGGATTCAGGCGATACGTTCAAGCTGATCTTGGTCCGCACCCGGATCCTGGCCATCGTCGGCATGGGCTCGTTGTTGGCAGCCTATGCGATCCTCGGTTACGTGCCCATCCTGGCGGCCGATCGCGTCTCTGCGAAGTACGGAGTCGGGCCGTATGCGGCCAGCTTCGCGCGCGGCGCAATCCCCTACAACTTCGCACTTGCGGTGGTCAGCACCGCCTTGCCGGTAATACTTGTGCTCCTGTTCAGGCGCCGGAGACTCTTGGACCTGTGCCTGGCGGGCGGTCTTCTCCTCGGTCTGATCATGTCGCTCAGCCGCACCCTGGCGTTCTCGGGAGTCCTGCTATTTGTGGTCGCTTTGGCATTTGAGCGCCGGATCCGGCCGTTCATCATCCTGGCGATGGTCACGGGTTCCTTCATCGCCGGGGCCCTGATCAACGAGATCTTCTTTCCTCCCCAGGGCGGCGGCTCGGAGACACTGGCCAGCCGAGTGGCCGCCAGTGCCCCCGACATCCAGGAACAGCTGGGGTTCCTCAGGGGCTTTGAGTTGAGAGGCGAGGTCCGGCGCGGCTGGGCCCTTGTCGGTGGTCTTGCCTTCGGGAGGGGCGATCTTGATCCCGCTTCCTACACAGTACGAACGATTACCGGCTTCGACAACGTCGACTCGTTCCCGTCTGGAGGGCTCCGATTACCCGCGCCAATTTGGGGATTCGTATCGTTCGGGTTGATAGGTGCCGGGTTATGGTCCTTCCTCTCAGGGTTCTTCACCGGGTGGGGGACCACTCGGCTCAGGAACCTCCTCACCTCGGTGAAGGATGCCCCCGGGTCTTCGCTTAATCTGGTTCTTGCCGCCGTCTTCTACGCCGGCACCTTTGGTGTGGTGTCGACCTTCTACTTCGCAACCTCCTCGATGTTCGTTCGTGTCGCCATCGCCCTTTACCTGGGCCGCTTCTTGATGGGGCCCAAGAGATATCGGGAGATAACGCGGGGCGCCGGGCTGGATGGGCTGCCTTCCCCATCCGCGGCATCGAGGTTCCCACCTCAACCGATCGGCGGCAATGGATCTCGCGTCCGAGCGCCGGGAAGATATCAAAAGGGCTGAGCCGCCTTCAGGACGTCCGGGCCCGGAGACCTTCACAACCTAGAATTGACTCGTGGAACCCGTCCTGACCCCCGCCCAGATGGCCGCCGCCGACCAGGCGACGATCGCCGCCGGGACCCCCTCCATGCAGCTCATGGCCCGGGCCGGTGCGGCTTGCGGCCGCGCCGCGGTCCGGATGATGGGGGGAACCTACGGCCGGCGGATTCTCATCGTCTGCGGCAAGGGCAACAACGGCGGGGACGGGCTGATCATGGCCGAGTACCTCGCCCGGCGGGGCGCCCTATGCACCATCGTCCTGCTGGCCGCTCCGACCGACCTCAAGGGCGACGCCCTCACCGCGTACCGGCGGGCCGCCAAAACACCCGGTTGCCGGTTAAGGCCCTGGAGCGCCGCAGAGCTCCGGCGCTCCGACCTTGCGGTCGACGCCATGCTCGGCACCGGCTTTCAGGGAGCTCTGTCGGGACCCTTCCGCGAGGTGGCCGAGGCGTTCAACCAATCGGGCAAGGAGGTTCTCGCCATCGACATACCCTCGGGGGTCGACGGCGAGACCGGTGCGGCGGAGGGCGTTGCCGTGCGGGCCGCCCTCACCATCACTATGGGCGCCCTCAAGTCCGGTCTCCTCCTGCACCCTGGTTCTAGTTATGCGGGCAGGGTTGAGGTTGCCGATATCGGGATACTGCCCGAGGCGATGAAGACCGACCTCCACCTCTGCGGATCCGACGACGTGCCCGCCGTCCTCCCCCCCCGTCTGCCCACGGCCCACAAGCGCAGCGTGGGCAAGGTCCTGGTCGTGGCCGGTTCTGCGGGCATGTCGGGAGCCGCCGTCTTCGCCGCCCGAGCGGCGCTGCGCAGCGGGGCCGGGCTGGTCCGAATGGCCGTGCCCGAATCGATAACCGGGCACGTCGGCCCGCAGGTCAAGGAGGCGCTCACGCTCGGCCTGCCCGAATCCGCCGGGAAGCTCAACCTCG
>JBBDRH010000331.1:0-824 GCA_040905645.1 Actinomycetota bacterium | reverse complement strand
GGCGCGCGGCCCCGGCTGCGGCGGGGGCGAGAAGGTGGCCCAGTTCGTCAGAACCGTCCTCGAAACGGTGGAGAACCCGGTGGTGCTCGATGCAGACGGCCTCGCCGCCTACCAGGGCAGTCCCGAGGGTCTCAAGTCCCGGCCCGGGCCCACCGTGCTCACGCCCCACTCCGGAGAGCTGGGCAGGCTGCTGGACATCGAATCATCGGAGGTGGATGCGGAACGCATCGGCTCGGCCCGGGAGGCGGCGGAGCGATCCGGCTGTATCGTCCTGCTCAAGGGCTTTCGCACGATCGTGGCCGCACCCGGGGGAGAGGCTGTACTGGTAGATGCCGGCGGCCCGGTCCTGGCCACCGGGGGCACAGGCGACGTGCTCACCGGCGTCATCGCCGCGCTGCTTGCAGGTAACGTGGAGCCGTTCACCGCCGCCTGGGCAGGCGCCTGCCTGCACGGTGCGGCGGGCGAGGAGCTGGCGCGCACGATCGGCGATCGAGGAGTGCTTGCAGGCGATGTGGCGGATAGGTTGCCTTTGACGATGGCAGGGTTGACACGATGACCGAAAACCTGGCGCTGTGGGCCGAGATCGACCTCGGTGCCATCAAGCGCAATGTGCAGCGGGTCAAGGCGATGCTGCAGCCCGGAACCGCCTTGCTCAACGTGGTCAAAGCCAACGCTTACGGCCACGGCGAGGTCGAAACCGCGCGGGCGGTGATCGAGGGCGGGGCCGACTGGCTCGGCGTGGCCCGGGTGGAGGAGGGGGCGGCCCTGCGCAACTCGGGAATCGACAAACCCATTCTGCTCCTGGCCGAGCCCCCCGCAGGAGC
>JBBDRH010000330.1:0-4531 GCA_040905645.1 Actinomycetota bacterium | reverse complement strand
CTCGATGATCAAGCGGTCCTCCTCCATCACCTCCTCAGGGGTAACGAAGTTGTTGGCGCACTGGTCCGCCAGCCCGAGCGCGTTGCGGGTGATGGACGCGACCGACCGGGAGTCGATCGCCTCGAAAGGCTCAACGTGGTTCAGGGAGGTGGCCAGCAGCTGCCAGGTCTGGGCCTGCGATAGCAGAGCCGAGTCGGGATCGATCCCCACCCGGACCCCATCCTGGCGGACGATGCCGTCGGCAAACGAGTTGTAGGTCAGGACCATGGGGGTCTCGCCCGGGTTCGGGTCCATCTTCTCGAACGCCAGAAGGATTCGCTCCTCGAGCTCGATGGCGGCTTTGTTCGTGAACGTGAGCCCCAGAATCTGCGACGGCCTGACCCGCCCCTGCTCCACCATCCACACCATCCGGGCGGCCATGATCGCGGTCTTCCCGCTGCCGGCTCCGGCGATGATCGCAAGCGCTTCCGGCGGGTGCGTGATCGCCAGATACTGCTCCTCGGTCGGATCGTTGCCCCGCATCGCGGCCTTGACGGCTTCGGAAACCGTCATGTCTGCAGCTCCGCCCCGTCCGCATACAGGGGGCACATCGGCTTCATTTTGCAGAAGTGGCAGTCGGCCAGCGGGTTCGGCCGGAAGTTCTCGGCACGGACGCCGGCGATTATCTCGGGCAGCCTCTCCAGAACCTTCTCTGCCTGCTCGGCGTTCTGGGTCAACACCTGGTGGGAGCCGTCGGAGCGGTAGGCGCCGGGGTAGACGAGGCGGGCGAGCTGCGGCTCCCCTTTCTGATTGAGCTCCGGGTCCATCTTGGCGGCCAGGTGGTAGATCGCCAGCTGGAGCGAGCTCTGCGCCTCCACATAGCTGGGGGCCCACTTGGCGGTCTTGTAGTCGGTGAGGACCAGGGCGTTGCCGCCCTTGACGTCGATCCGGTCGATCCGGCCTCGCAGCGTCGCCCCTGAGTGCTCGAACTCGAAGGAATGCTCGACGATAACGTTCTTGGTGGTCGCCTCCTTGTCCCAGAACACCTCCAGCATCTTCAGGCCGTCACGGTGGAACTGCCGGGCGATGGTGGAGTTGGGAAAGATTTTCGAGTCGAACAGTTTTTCGTACTCGGAGCGGAGACCCTCGGCGTCGGCGATCTTCTCCTCGTGGTAGGCCTGGAAGAGCGCGTGGATCCAGGTGCCGAACTTCATAGAGTAGGTCGATGAGGGGTCGAGGCCCAGCACCGACTGAAGGACGTACTGGAGCCCGCAGTTCTCGAATACGCTGAGGCGTGAGTACGAGGTCCTCAGCTCCTCGGAGACCAAGGGGTTGGCGCCCGGAGTCCACCCGAGCTTGCCGTACCACAGGTCGGGGTCGGTCCCCGCAATCTCCGAAAGGGCAACTACTGCAGCTGCCTTCTCGGCCGGCGAGCCCGAGTACAGGGTGCGCCTGAGACGGGCGCCGAGCTCGCTCAGGTTGAGAGCAGGCAGCTCGGCCGGGCCTGCCTGCGCCGGAGCCTGGCCGGCGAGCTCTGTCAGGAAGCGGCTGGGCTTGGTACGGGCGCTGTTCGGAGGAGCGACTGTGAAGATAACTTTCGAACGTGCCCGTGATGCAGCGACATAGAAGGTCCGGCGGTCCTCAGCAACGGCCTCGACTGCCCGGTTGGCGATGTCGGGCACCTGAAGGGCGAGCGGGTCGAACAGTCCCTGGGCACGCCTGCCCTTCGGAATCCACGCGTCCAGGCAGCCGGCCACGACCACCAGCTCCCACTCCCGTCCTTTGGCGCCGTGAAATGTCGACAGGGCAACCCCCGGAGCATTCCGTGAGCTCGAGGGCAGCCACGGATCGGCCCCGAAGTCCGCACGAGCGGCCTCGGAAAGGTAGTCGGCTATCGAGCCCGCCCCCCGCCTGCGTTCGACGAAGCGCTCGAGGGAGTGACTGAAGTCGACGAGTGCGTCGACTGCGGTGTTCGCCTTGTTCCCGGCATCTGCACACGCCTGGGCCTCCAGCCATCGATAGTGGGAGGCATTCGAGTACACCTGCCAGAAGCACTCGTCCGCCCGCTCCTGATGGTCCACCACCAGAGCGATCAGCATTTTCAGCTGCTCTGCTTCGGGCGCCAGGGCGACGACGTCGGACAGGCTCCGGCCGGTACGCCACGCATCGCGCTCCAGCCGCCTTCGGGCGGAGTAGTCGATGCCGATGAGCGGGCTCGTCAACAGGTCGGGCAGGAGGCGGCTGCTCTCCTCGGTGCCGAGCGCAACCCGGACCAGATCCAGAAACCACTTCACCGCCGGCTCCGAGGCCAGGGGGCGGTTGCCCTGCATCGGCTGGAAAGGCACGTCGCAAAGATCCAGCGCCCTCTGCAGGGGGCCGAGGAGGTAGCGAGGCTGGGACACCAGGACGGCCATCTGGGACCAGGCGACCCCATCCATCACGTGCGACCGCTTGAGCTCCCGTGCTATCGACTCGACCTCCTCCACCGTGGACGTGTACTGGCGGCACTCGAATTGGGTCGAGAGATCCGGGTTTCCCTTCGGCCGGTGCGCCGAGTCCGGGTCGTTGTGCTCGATCAATCGCTGCAGAGCGGGAGCCAGTGGCTCTCCAATTCGGCGATTCTGCTCGAGCATCACGGTGTGAAACGCACCGAACAGCTTCTCGAACCCGAAAACCCAGTCCGGCTGGGCTCCCCGGAAGCCCTCGATCCCGCAGTCGGGATCTGCCGCAACGACCAGGTTGGAGGTTTCGAGCTTCTGGAGCAGTTCGAAGTGGGCGGCACCGAGGTCCTGTCCGTCATCGACCATCACGTGAGGGAACCGGTCTCTGAGCGTGCCGGCAACGTCCGGGTTCCCGGACAGCAGCCGGCCGGCAGAGACGATCAGCTGGGCGTAGTCGAGTCGGGACCTCTCCAGCAGGTGTTTGCGGTACCTGCCGGCGAATCCGATGACCTCGGCCCACTCCGGTTTGACCTCGGCGAGGGATCGGAGCTGCTCGGGCCCCATCAGCTGCTGCTCGACCCGCAAACAAAAGTCCGCCACCTCATCGGCAAAGGCTCGTTCCCCCAGACGGTTGCCCCACACCGGCCATTCGGAAGGTTCCTCGTTGTCCAGAAGCTCCCGCACGGTTCCCCACTGCTCGGCCGCGGTCAGCAGCACCGGAAGCTCCCTGAACCCGAGCTTGGGATAGTTGCGGGTCACCAGGTGATAGGCAAGGGCGTGCCAGGTGTACACGGGAACCTCTACCATCGCCTCCTGGGGGAGGCGGCGGGTCAGGCGTTCCCGCGCCCCGGTGGCGTAGAGACGGTTCCCGCACAGGAGGAGGATCCGGTGGGGATCAATCTTCGGCTCCGATGCCAGATGAAGGAACCGCTTCTCCAGGAAAGTGGTCTTCCCGGTGCCGGGGCCTCCCAATACCAGCAGGGGTGAGCCCGAATGCTCGATCAATACTTCTCCCATCTATTTCGTCCTCGGTACGGGGAAGATTGCGAGCAACTCATCATCGAGTCACGCAAACACGATGGCACACCAACGCACTCCGGCGCCAGCGCCGCGGGCCCTAGTCGGGAAGAATCAGGGTCTGTCCGGGAAATACCTGAGCCGACACCAGGTTGTTGAGCTCTCGGACCTCATGAACATAGGACCTGGGATCCTCCGATGAGGCGTAGTCATGGGCCAGAGCCCACAAAGTGTCGCCATCCTTTACGACGTGGACCCGAACCACCGACGAGGAGGCGAACAGCCGGGGAACGCCGAAGGCCCCGACTGCGAGCACCGAGACGGCGAGAACCGCAGCTCTGCGCCTGGCAACCCGGACACGTGCGCTGATCCGGGTTCTTGACTGCGAACGTATGTTCTGCATAATGGAACTGTAATGCGAACATTCGTTCGAGTCAAGCGGAAATCGAACATATGATCGCCTATAACCTTAACCTCGGAGACTGAGATATGGACGGAGCGGACCTCACGCAGAGGCAGACTGACATCATGGATTTCATTGTGGAGACCGTTGAAGCCAGAGGCTTCCCTCCATCGGTGCGAGAAATCTGCGACGCCGTCGGCCTCAGCTCCCCCAGCACGGTGCATGCCCACCTGGGGACCCTGGAGGAGAAGGGTTACCTGAAGCGCGATCCCACCAAGCCGCGCGCGATCGACGTCAGGTGGGAACGCAATATCGGGATCATGGAAGACCGGCCTGCGGTGGCGCACCTGCCCATCTACGGATCGATCGCCGCCGGGCCCACCTCACTTGCCCAGCAGAATCACGAAGGTATTCTTCCGTTTCCGAAGGACTTTATCTCCGACTCCCCGCACTTCGTTCTCACGGTAAAAGGGGAGAGCATGATCGATGAAGGTATCCTGGACGGCGACCTCATAGTCGTCCGTTCCCAGGCCGACGCGTCGAACGGAGACATAGTTGCGGCGCAGGTCGGAGGGGAAACTGGGGAAGCTGAAGCAACAGTCAAGCGACTACGCAAGCAGGCGGGCAAGGTCATCTTGGTTCCGGCCAATCCCGCCATGCAACCCTTCGAGGCTCCCCCGGACACACGCAT